>JAWCKT010000037.1:0-7463 GCA_038851515.1 Hadarchaeum sp. (SeqCode) | reverse complement strand
TTTGACCTAATGATTTGAACAAAACTGACCACGAATATTACCAAGCCTAAAACGATTAGAATGGGAGCGACAAGCTGAAAAGGTTGCAGATCTGAGATTCGTCCCCTCACCAGCCAAGCGGTGGTCTCAGAGGAGAGCAGCGGGGCCCAGATTCCGTAGATGAGAGCTATCAGACCACCGTAGATTAGCGCCATGCCTATCGAGACCTGAAAGAGCGCTAGCAGGACTGGGGCGTAGAACGCCCAAGCCGCCACGACACCGGCCCAGCTCAAAATTCGACGCCTCCAGAGAACTCCTAACAAACCTGTGACGAAAAGCGCCACGATAAACAGCGCCGGAAGCGGCTGTGGAACGCTGTCCACAATCCAGATTGCAAAGACTAATGACAGGATGATGACTAAGGTCAGTATTACAGCTTTTCTCATCTAAGTCAGCCAATTAATCAATGGTTGGAATAAAATAAATCGGTGAATTATAAGCAGAAAATGAAATCTGGTGCCCCGGGCGGGATTTGAACCCGCGTCGCAGCCTCGAAAGGGCTGTATGATTGACCGGCCTACACCACCGGGGCCCACTATCTTCTACGTTTTGGATTATTAAACCCGATTTCATCAAAAGCTATTTCTCCATGACCCTGAACTCAACGTCACCCCTGAGCTGGCTGACCATCCCGCCGCCCTGCGAGATCTTCCTCATCACGCTGGCGGGATCTTTCACCCTGACGCCGGCGAGCACGTCCGCCCCGTAGTCGAAGAGAACCTTAGACATTGGCGTGGATGGTCCCATAATCACGGTGAACTTGCCCCGGCTCAGCTCCAGCAGCCTCTCCAGCGACTTGTTTATGATCGCCGACCCGGTGATGGCGACAACGTCGGCCTTCGGTATCAGGTACTCCGCCGCGGTATCGGGGAGGTCTCCGGGCTGCGGGTTTCTCTCCAGCACCCAGACCTCCTTGGCCACCCTCTGCAGGTCTTTCACATCGGGAAAGTGCCCCACCAGCACTATTCTTTTCTTCCTGCCCACCTCCTTGATAATTTCAAAGGCATTCTTCTTCTTGCCCCTAACATCGATCAGCGAGTTCAGGGTGGCGATGCCGATCCCCGCCTCGAGGAAGTTCCAGGATCTGGCGTAGGCGAGGAGCTTGGCACTGCCCAGCTTCTCCAGTTTCCCAAAGCCCTCCGGTGCCGGAGTATATGGCCCTCCGTAATTCTTCGCCAGACCACAGTGTTTGGTCACAACACCGATCCAGAGATAACCGACGCGGACCTCCTTGACCTCGTGCTCTTTGTCAGGCACGCTGGCGATCAGGTCATCGATGAGCATTCAAATCCCTCGAAGATTTTTCCATCAAATCAACGATCAACCGGGGCAGCTCCTCCCGGTTCTCCTCGGTGACCTCAACGACCTTGAAGTCGACGCCGTCCAGCTCAAGCAACAGCTTGGCCTTAAGAGTATCCTGTATCACGAGGATGGCGTTGCTGTGTTGTTTGAACGCGAACAACGCGTTATCGAAGCCCCTTCCCATCAGCTCAAGCTTACCGAACTCGTCGATTATCAGCAGGTCGCCACTTCTCGTGAGGGCTCTTTTGCCGAACTCAATTCCCTCGGGACTGAAGATAAAGTGACAGTGGGGTATCCCGCCCTTGATCTCGCGGGAACCGGCCACGGCGGCAAGTAGCCTTTTCTCACCGGTGGCGATGTCCTCGACCACCAGCTCATCTCCTTGCTGCGAAGTTATCGTGCCGGCACAGATGAGCCCCTTCCCAGCGGCAATCTCGACAATCTTCCGGCAAATCGTCGTCTTGCCAACTCCCTTCTCCCCAGCTAAGATAACTCTCACCTTTTCACCCTGCGAAGTTCTCCGGAGCCAGCTCCGCTATCGGTCGCTTCTCCACCTTTCTAAACACCAGTTTCATGCCATATATCCCTTTTAAGACCCGTTCCGTCAGCACCTTGATCGGATCTCCCTGAGCGATTATCTTGCCCCCATTCAGTATCTTGACCTCATCAGCCACCAGGGAGGCCTCATTGACATCATGGGTGGAGAATATCACCGTCTTTCCTGCCTTCGCCGCCTTTCTGATCGCCTGGAGCACGCGGGCTTTGTTTCTGAGGTCTAGGTGCACCGTGGGCTCATCGAGAATTAGCACCTGAGTTTGCTGAACTAGGGCCCGAGCGATGAAGATCAACCTCTTCTCGCCGCCGCTCAGGTCGGTCGTCTTTCGGCATCTAAGTTCCGAAATTCCCAGCTCAGCGAGGGTGCGCCTGAGTATCCGCTCGTCCTCACCCGTCGGCACGTCGAAGAAGCCGAGGTGCGGTGCCCGGCCCAGCATGAGATATTCGTGCACCGTATAGGGAAACAGCGGTTCCTCCTCCTGTGGCACCCAGGCCACGATTTTGCTCAACTCGGCCAAACTCAGTTGCCCCACCTCTTTCCCGTTGATACGAATGCTGCCCGCAGTTGGAAACAGCACCTTGAGAAGCAACTTGAAAAGCGTCGTCTTGCCTGAGGCGTTGGGCCCGAGCAGAGCCGTGACCCTGCCCCCTGAAAAAACGGTATTTACTCCTCTCAGGACATCCTCGCCTTGTTCGGGATACCGGAACTTCACCCCTTTGACCTCTATCGTGGTCACTGACTTTCACCCCCTCTTGAAAGAAGCAGGAGAAAGATAGGTGCTCCGCACAGCGAGGTCACTATACCCAGCGGAATTTCACCAGCAGTAATGGTCCTAGCAAAGGTGTCAAAAACCATCATGAGCGTGGCACCCAAGATCAGGGAGGCCGGTATAATCCGGCTGTTGTCGGCACCGAATATTTTTCGGGCCAGATGGGGTACGATCAGCCCGATCCAGGCGATGACCCCGTCCACCGAAGTAACTGCGGCAACGGCGAGATCGGCGCCTAAGGAAAAGGTGACGTCATCCCTGAGCGTGAGCAGATTAATTCTCCAGCGTAGAATCAGGAGTACCGTGATTCCTGTGAGGACCAACGGCAGCATATAGAGCAGGTCACTCCAACCCACCCCAGAGAGTCCGCCCAGCAACCAGAAGGTCAGCGCCGGGAGCTGGTTCAGGGGATCAGCCATAGTCTTGATGGCCCCGACACCGCCGGAGAACATCGCCGAGACCGCTATTCCGGCCAAGACCAGCCTAAGGATTTTACCTCCATATTTTATCGACGAGGATAGGGTGTAGGCGGCCAAGAGCGCCAGCAGCCCGAAGGTGGTCGCCGCTATCTCAATGACAACCGGGGAATTTACTAAAAACAAGATGGCGAGGGCGGCACCAAAGGCTGAACCCTGGCTCACGCCGAGCAGGCTGGGCTCCACCAATGGATTCTTGAAGGCAGACTGAAGGGCCGCACCTGCTGCCGAGAGCGCCATTCCCAGCAGCGCCGCAGCGAGCATCCTCGGCAACCTAATGTTAAACAGTATCTCCGCGCCCAAGCTGTTAGAAGAGAGTTCCAGAAAACCAAGAGCATATCTGCCGGCAAAAAGTGAAGTAAAGAAGACCACGAGCAACACAGCCGTTATCGCCAGAAATCGAGCTTGATGCCTCATGGTCATCGCTACAGGTCGCCGGTGATCTGCTGGATGATTTCCCCGGCCGATTTCTCATTGAGTCCATACATGTTCATGTAGAACTGCTTCACCTCGGCCGTGAGATCCAAGTCTGCGAAGAGGGTGGGCTGGATTTTCTTGGCCATCCAGAGCTGCCCCAGTATCCAGCGGGAGTTGGGGGCGTCCCAGCTTCCAATCGCGATTAGATGGGAATCGTCCGGGACCGCGTAGATCTTCCCTTCCTTAATCGCGGTTACATTTCTCCAGAGAAGGTCGTTGAGGATATTCTCCTTGACTTCCAAAGGCGAAGGTTCTTCGGAATAGGTCACGACGAAGATGATCTCCGGATCCCACTGGGCGATCTGTTCGAAGGATACTGTGTTCCATCCCGAAGCGACCAGCTCCTTTGACAGCGAATAACCTCCGGCTGTCTCAATCATCGACGTCTGTAGCCAGTTAGGTCCGGGCGCGTTAAACGAGATCGTCCCTCCTTTGGTGCTGTAGTAAAGGAAAAGACATCGGGGCCTTTGTGATGGTGTTAGTGTGGCTGTCTTAGAGAGAACGTAACGGTATTTCTCCTCATAGTAACTAGCGAGGTTGCTGGCCCGGGACTCCTCGCCGAAAATCTTCCCCAGCAGCCTGATGTCGCGGAGATAGCTGTCGATGTTCTCCAAGTCAACATAGATCACGCTGATGCCCAAGGATTCAAGTGACTCCGCGACCTGCAGCTTTACTGCGGTCTTGAATATCACCAGATCCGGATCCAGCTTAGCCAGCTCCTCCACGTTAGGTGCATCGGAGCCAGCGCCCAGATCAGCACTAACCGTCTTGGCGTCTATCGAGGGGTCAACCGCGCGGAAAAGCGGCACGTTCGTCGTCCGCTGATCCAGCCCGTACAAAACTTTGGGGGCGCTGTTGAACATATAGGCCACGCTCGTGATGGGAAAGGCGCTCTTGCCGGTTATGATGACACGATCAACGGGGAGCTCGACCTGAACCGTCCTGCCGAGGGCATCGACGACCGAAACTGGTCCAGTCACCGGAGGGTAAGGATTCTGGACGAGCACCAAATATCCGGCCACCACCACGACCAGTATCAGGACAACCGGTGAGATCAGATTCTTTCTCATTGCCACGCACCTAGTCCTCAATTTTCAAACACTACTTTTTGTTAAACAATAATAGTATAAAAAAAGGTATGTTAATTAAAAAAGGTTTACAATCGAGGCGTTCAAATGGTGGGCCCGGAGGGCTTCGAACCCTCGACCACCCGGTTTCCCCGGTCAACCTATGAGCCTCGCCCAACTTCTTCAGTTGTCGGGCGCTCCACCAGGCTGAGCTACGGGCCCACAAAAACCCATATGCCATCACTGTTAAAAAAGTTTACAACTCTCACCAGCTGAACAGGTCACCTTGCCCGTTATGTAGCCATACTACATATTTATAGACATCACCACATAGGTTGATGGTAAAAGCTTGGTGGGCTGGATGAAAGAAGTGGTCAAGGTTGATGAGGTAACCAAGATTTACCGCATGGGTGAGGTCGACCTGCGGGCGCTGAATGGGGTGAGCTTAAAGATCATGCCCTCGGAGAACCTGTCAATAATCGGCCCCTCGGGATCGGGTAAGTCCACCCTGCTGCACCTGATGGGCTGCCTGGATAGGCCAACCAGCGGCAAGATCTACATCGACGGCGTTGACACCTCTCAGCTCAATGGCACTAAGCTGGCCGAGATCAGGAGACACAAAATTGGCTTCGTCTTCCAGTTCTTTTACCTCATCCCCACTCTGAACGCCCTGGAAAATGTGGAACTGCCCATGATGTTTGCGGGTGTGAACGAGAGCGAGAGAAAAAAACGAGCTGCCGAGCTTCTGGAGCTGGTGAACCTGAAGGAACGGATGAAACACCGGCCCTCCGAGCTGAGCGGCGGTGAGAGGCAGAGAGTGGCCATAGCTAGGGCCTTGGCAAATAACCCCAAGATCGTGCTTGCCGACGAGCCCACCGGCAACCTCGACTCCCGCTCGGGCAGGGAGATCATTGACTTGTTAAAAAGGCTGAACGAGGAGAAGGGGGTGACGCTGGTAATCGTGACCCATGATCCTTATATCGCCAGCACCATGAAGAGAACAATATATTTAAAGGATGGTCGAATCGTAAAGGAGGAGAGGAGATAATCATGAAAAGAGCTTTGTTGACGCTGACGGTATCAGCTCTGGTCGCTCTTGTCCTCATAGGGGGCGCTGGGTCGGCATCGGCGGCTGACGGCTCGCTCAACTTGGGCTGGTCGCTGCTCGATAACTACATCAGGCCGGGCGGAGAAACCACCCTGATAATTTCCATTCAGAATGCCACGACCTCAAAAATTTACCACGTGGAAATCAGCTTTAAAACCGGGGATGAGCTCTCACTCGACCCCTCCGATTTTTACCTCTATAGCCTTTCCCCGATGACATCCCAGCTGACCTCCTTCAAGGTAAAGGCAAGTGAAAAGGCACCGCCCAAGGTCACCTACGTGGAGATTACGGCGAAGTATCACGTCGGCAGTGTCAGCGCCGAGGAAAACGAACTCAAGATCTGGGTGCCCGTGATCATCAGGTCCGCGCCGCTGCTGAAGATAGAGAAAATCACGTTTGACAAGGATCCGGTCAGCCCAGGCAGTGCTGTAACCGTTTCCCTTGAGGTAAAGAACCATGGTGATGGCCCAGCCAAGGATCTCATAGTTTCGCTGGATCAAACTGCAGGCACTTTTGTCTCCGATCTGAATGAAAAATATGTAGGGGATGTGCCAGTAAATGGCTCAGCCAATATCTCCTTCAGGCTGAATATCAACCAGAACCTGGGCGCCGGAGTCTACTCGATCCCAATACTTTTGAGTTACTTGGATGAGACCAAGACACAGATTTTCACCGGCCGAGAATTTGCCGGGCTGAGGATCTACGGCAGCATCAACCTGATAACCACGCTGAACTCACAGGACATGGTGGCGGCCGGTACCAGTGGCTCCATGGAGATAAAGATCGCCAACGCCGGGACGATGGAGGCCCAGTTCCTGCAGCTGAACTTCATCGGCTCCTCGATCTTGGAAGATGTTTCGCCCACCAGCATCTATATCGGTCGTCTGAAATCCGACGACTACGACACCGAAAAAATATCCTTCCGGGTCAGCGGAAACGCGGCCAAGGGGGTTTATCCTGTGGAGCTGGAGTTGGTCTACCAAGACCCGTTTGGCAAGGAGTTCACCGAGGCCAAAACGGTGTACTTGACCGTGTTGTCCAAGGAAGACCTTAACAAAAATGTTGAAATTCCCCTCTGGCAACTAGCCATCGTTGCCCTAATTATTGTCATCATCGTCTACTCTTTCTGGCGCAAGAGGAGAAAATGATGTATGCTGAAGGGTTCCTTTATCCTGATCTTCAGGAACTTGACGCAGCGGAAGCTGAGGAGTTCCCTGACGACGCTGGGGGTCATCATTGGAATAGCGGCTATTGTCGGCATGGTTTCGGCCACTCAGGGAATCAGCAATTCAATCGGTGAACAGCTGGAAAAGCTGCAGGGGGACAGGATCCTCATCACCCCGAGCAGCCGGGGCGGGGTGTTCTCCTTCGGCACCGCTGGAGGATTGACGGAAAAGGATGTTGAAATTATTCAGAGGATCAACGGGGTTAACGTCGCCTACGGCCAGCTTCAGACCTCGGCCTTGGTCATTTACGGAGAAGAAGGGCTGGGATTGACCATCGTCGGACTCTCGCCCAGCGATTTTGAAAGGCTGGACACCCTTGGAGTGGAGGTGGGGCGGTATCTCAAGGACTCCGATCGCTACGCCATCGTCATTGGCAGCTCCGTGGCCTATGAAAAGTTCCAGAAGGAGGTTGGTCTGAGGAAGAAGCTGGTAATCAAGGACAC
>JAWCKT010000036.1:7204-9933 GCA_038851515.1 Hadarchaeum sp. (SeqCode) | reverse complement strand
TCCTCAGAGAGTGCCCCGTAATCGGCCCTACTTATTGAAGTAATCGTCTCTGGCAGGCCTATTCCTGACGAAAGCTGGGTGCTCATGTGTCGCAGCGCATACGGAAGAACTCTGTTCACCTCAGCAACTCTTGAGTTTAACTTGCGCTTGGGATATGTCCTGACAAAATACGCTGTTAATGAAAAAGCTAATGCCCCACCAACAATCAGGAACAAAAATGGAACTCCCAAATAAAGTAACAAGAATGAGGTAAAAACTGCCATAAGAAAACCACTGGCAATTATTTTCACTGCATGCCTCTTAGATGGAGTTTCAGTAATAGCTTGAGATAATTCGGTATCTACTCCCCTGAAGAACTTGGCAAGTGAAAATTTTTCCGATTCTTTATCAAGCGAATCTAGCTTTGTTGTATCATCCCATAGCTGGCTGTTTGAATTTTCATCAAAATCCGAAATGCGCTCCTTGCCTCGAAATGCGCCGGAACTCTTAATCTGTTTTTTAGTCACCGATGTTGACTGGCGCATTGAGTTTGGAATTCTTTGGACCGATTCACCCACGCTAAAGACTTTATTTCCAATCACCGAAAAGATCTTTATCAAGCCTTTCTTTCCGGCCCCTTTTTTTGACATGGCACCACATTCGGCCTCAGAATTTTTTTAATCCCGCTTTATTCAACACCGCATCAGGATCTCGATAATATTCTTGGACCAATTTACCCACCTCAAAGATATTCCGAAGGCCCTCGCGCTTCATCCAACTGAGAAGCTTTTCTCTTCTCCTCAACTCAACCTCTATCTCCTCACCGCTAACTCCGCTGAACTCGGCGATCATCCTTTTTATTTTTATTGGCACCCCAGTGGGATCAACTGTGTCGGTTTTAGGATTCCATTTGAAGATTCGGCTGAGCTGCGGCTTTCCTCCTTCTAATCCGGTAATTTCAGCCACCTCAGTAACCCGACGAATTTGCCCTATCTGCCTGTGATAAATGCGCTGTTGCATGATGATAACGTCCAGAGCGGTAATCATCATGTGAGGGACACTCATTGGTGGCTCCGTCAATCTGGTGATGGTCTCCATTGCACTGTTAGCATGTACGGTACCCATACATCCATCGTGCCCAGTATTCATGGCGGTGAACATCGTCCTCGCTTCTGGCCCCCTTACTTCACCGACAACCATCCTGTCCGGCCTCATCCTTAGAGCATTCTTAACCAAATCATCCATCGTTATTTCTCCGCGCCCCTCAACGTTCGGAGGTCTGGTTTCCAGCCTTATCCAGTGTTTATGCGGGAGCTGAAGCTCGGCCGTGTCCTCGATGGAGATTATCCTCTCCCTCTCCGGGATAAAAGTTGAAGCACAGTTCAGCGTCGTGGTTTTTCCAGAGCCGGTGCCACCTGCTATCAAAATATTGGCTGGCTTTACTCCCAACCCGTCCACTATCAACCAGAGAAAGGCGGCAAAATTTAACGACATGGTACCATAATCGAGAATATCCAAAATAGTCAACGGGTCCCTCCTAAATTTCCTTACCGATATGGTCGGGCCATCAATAGACACTGGAGGTATCGTTGCATTGACCCTGCTCCCGTCCGGCAGTCTCGCGTCCAGCAAGGGGGATTGCTGGTCTATGCGCCTACCCACTACCCGGGCCATTTTGTCTATTAAATATTTTATAGACCTCACGTCTCGGAAAACTATGTTTGTGAAGCACATCCCGTATTTGCGGTGATAAACGTAAACTGGTTTGTTAACGCCAATGACCATTATGTCCTCAAGTCTGTCATCCGCTATAAGTGGGTCAAGCATTCCATACCCCAACATGTCCCTGACAGCAAGTTCTCCAAGTTGCTGAAAGCGGCTTGCAGGAATTTTAATCCCTCTGCTCTCCCGTGCTATTATCTTTAAAACTTCTTGGGTAAACGTACGCTGACGTTTCGCCGGATCCGATATCACTTCTGGGTTTATCTTTATCTCTTCGGCGGCGATGTCCTTAACTATTTCAAGAAGTCGTTGCTCTTCCTCCGTAATCTCAGGCATTTTCACTCTGTAAAAAACTAAGGGTTGCCCTTCTTCCGATACTATTTCTACCTGTCCGTAACTTTCAAGTATTTTTTCTCGAACACGGGTTTCTTTGGCCTGATAAGCAGAGTAATTAGCCAACTCTTTTTTACCTTTTATATCTGTCTCAGGCTTAGTTAATTTGCCCGTGGAGCGGGGTTCTGTTTTTGCATCTGAGAAGAAGTAACTGGATGAAGCTAATTTTCCAGAATGATCCATCATTTTCTTCGAAATAGCCCGGCTAATACCTCGAATCAAATTTTTGGATGACCTTGACACGGGCAGACCATCTTACGTAAGTTATAAATGCGTTAAAAGGATTATTTATCAAACACTGAAAGTAAAGCTTAAATCTGAAAACAATGGTAAAAATAGGAGGGCGATATTATGAGTGCACTAGGAGGTAGGCCGGTACTCGTGCTGCCAGAGGGCACCCGAAGACTGATCGGGCGCGATGCCCAAAGAATGAATATTCTTGCGGCCCGGGTTATCGGTGAAGCCGTTAGAACCACCCTGGGTCCGCGTGGTATGGACAAAATGTTAGTTGACAGCTTGGGCGACGTCGTCATAACCAACGACGGCGTCACCATATTAAAAGAAATGGAAGTTGAGCACCCTGCAGCGAAGATGATGGTGGAAGTCGCCAAGACGCAAGACGAACAAGTAGGCGA
>JAWCKT010000036.1:6704-7194 GCA_038851515.1 Hadarchaeum sp. (SeqCode) | reverse complement strand
CATCGCAGGGGAGCTGCTGCACGAAGCTGAACGCCTTTTAGACCAGTCGATTCACCCAACCGTCATCGCTGGCGGATACCGGCTCGCCGCTGAAAAGGCCCAGCAGATTCTTGACAGCATCGCTGAACCTCTGAAGATCAGTGATGACGAGATCCTGAAGAAGATAGCTATGACGGCAATGAGCGGCAAAAAAGCTGAAGGGTCGAGAGAAAAATTGGCCGACCTTACTGTCAAAGCGGTAAAACAGATCGTTGATAAAACCGATGGGGGCTACATTGCAGACATTGATTATATCGGCGTGGAGAAAAAACCAGGAGAAAGCACTGATGACTCTCAGTTGATCCAAGGAGTAATTTTGGACAAGGAAAGGGTTCACCCAGGAATGCCCAAGAGGGTTAAAAACGCAAAGATAGCCCTGCTCGACTGTGCCTTAGAAATAGAGAAGACCGAAACCGACGCCGAAATCAGGATAACAAGCCCGGACCAGCTC
>JAWCKT010000036.1:0-6694 GCA_038851515.1 Hadarchaeum sp. (SeqCode) | reverse complement strand
TTCATGAACGAGGAGGAATCCATACTCAAGGGCATGGTTGACAAAATCGTTGCCACTGGAGCTAACGTCGTCATCTGCCAGAAAGGTATAGACGACTTGGCCCAGCACTACCTTGCCAAGGCAGGAATTTACGCGGTGAGGCGGGCGAAAAAGTCCGATATGGAAAAGCTTGCCCGCGCGACCGGAGGAAAAGTAGTCACCAACCTTGACGACCTCACGGCAAACGATTTGGGCAAGGCCAGCTTGGTTGAGGAAAGAAAAATCGGCGACGACAAGATGACTTTCGTTGAGGGCTGCAAGGACCCCAAGGCTGTTAGTCTGCTCATTAGGGGAGGAACGGAGCACGTTGTGGACGAGGTAGAAAGGGCCGTTCACGACGCCCTCTGCGTTGTTGGTGCCGCAATTGAAGATGGAAAATATGTGGTTGGTGGCGGTGCACCCGAAGTCGAGTTGGCCAAGCGACTGAGAGAATATTCTGAAACTGTCGGCGGCAGGGAGGCTCTAGCCATCAACGCCTTCGCCAATGCCGTAGAATCCATACCTAGAACCTTAGCTGAAAACGCCGGGATCGACAGCATAGACATCTTGGTTGAATTGCGGGCCAAGCATGAAAAGCCAGATGGCAAATATTATGGTATTGACGCCTACAGGGGAAAAGTAGTTGACATGAACAAAGAAGGAATCCTTGAACCACTCCGATCAAAAACGCAGGCGATCAAATCAGCCAGTGAAGCTGCAATAATGATCCTGAGAATTGACGATGTCATCGCTGCCTCCAAGCGTGAAATCTCTCCACCTAAAGGGCCGAGCAAAGAAGGCGAAGAAGAAATCGGCGAAGATTAAGTCTATCTTATGAAGACAACGGCGGCCAAGGCGGCACCGTGTTGCTCGACAACATGACCCGCTGAAATTGAAGTGACCTTGGTGGGTTCAAGTCCCCTTCTTTCCATCATGTATCTGACCATGTCCTCAGCCGTCCTAGCCGCCATTTTTTGAGTTATGCCAATATCGTGGTACTCAGACACCATCCCGTGAGACGTTTCGCTGATCGCTATCCCAACTGCCGCTGCTATCTTCTGTCCTGGCGTTGAACTGCATATCTTGGAGATAACTAAAGGCACTATTGTCCCGGGTTCCATCTTCCTCCACTTGACTATCTTGCAACCAATAGGCCAAATGCTGGAAACGGGGACAAGGTTGAGTTCTGCGATACCGGCTTTTCTAAGCGCGTTGTCAAAGGCAACCAATTCAAACGGGCCATCGGCGTCGCCTGCAACCAGCGCTGCTTCTTTAGGCACTTCCCACATACCATCACACTATCCTAGGTCGGTGTGTTATTTTCTCCAGTAACATTCCCTCAATCTTGAGAGGGAACTTGCGTCTCGCGATTTCCAAAGCTTCATCGAGTTTTGATTCATGTTCTGCATAAATTTCAAAAAGCGGCTCTCCCTTATCAACTTTTCCCTCCTTCTTCCGCAGCAACACAACGCCAGCACCTTTATCCCTCGGAGCTCCGGCTGCACGTGCTATCTCGTTGACATTCTGATTGTATATCTGAGTCACGTAGCCGGAATAAGGGGCAACCACTACCTCCTTTTTATCACCGATGTGGATCTCGTCTGGTTTGATGTCTGGGTTTCCCCCCTGGGCGGCAATTATTTCACGCATTTTTTGATAGGCTTTACCAGACTTCAAAATCTCAATCGCCATCTCCTTGCCTAGGCCTGGAGAGGCTGCGCCACCTAGTTCAAGCATTATAGCCGCCAAGCTGGTCGACTTTTCAATCAGGCTGCCAGGCCCCCTTCCTAGCAATGCCTCTAGCGCCTCCTTGGCTTCGAGAGCTGGGCCGATGTTATGCCCCACGGGCTGGCCTCCGTACGTTACCGCCGCTTCGACCTGAACCCTCAACTTGTGTCCCAGCTCAATGAAATCATGAGCAAAGTTGCGCGCCTCCTCAACGGTTTCGACCTTCGCTCCTGGTCCAGTCGGTATGTCAATCAAGATGCTATCAACCCCTTCAGCCAATTTCTTTGACATGACACTCGCCAGCAGCTGGCATCTCGGATCGATACCTAGCTGCCGCTCTGTGCTGATTATTATATCATCAGCGGGGGCTAGGTTAACGGCGCCACCCCAGGCCAAGACTCCGCCCACTTTGTTGGCGATTTTCTTTATCTCTTCTATGCTGAGCGTCACGTTGGCCAGCACTTCCATAACATCAGCCGTTCCGGCTGCGCTGGTGATCGCCCTGCTACTGGTCTTAGGAACCACCAATCCTGCTGCCGCTACTATCGGAACTGTTATCAGAGCATACTTGTTGCCTGGAACTCCGCCGATGCTGTGAACATCAAGAACATGTTCTCGATCAAACTCAATTCTATCGCCAGTATTCAGCATGTGCTGAGTTAGCGCGACTATTTCATCCAAGTCCATATCTCTAATGAACTCGGAAACAACAAAGGCCGTCATTTCAGTCGTGCTCAAATTACCATCGACGATATCACGAATAATGGTGCCAATCTCATCGTAAGTCAACTTTCCACCGGACATTTTCTTTTTAATCGATGCCACCGACTCGGGACGCGGCGCGATCTCAACATTCACCACATCCCCGGCTTTTAACGACAAAGCCTCAGTGACCTCGCGAAAGGTGCCAAGCTCTCCAGGCTTAACCAACTTATTGGTCTCGTTTGCAATCGCGACGATCGTCTTCTTTTCCGTGATCAGTTTCACCCTATCACCGGGAAAATGGCCGATCTCTTGTGAATCCGCCTCATGGATCACAACAATGTTGCGACCGGTTTCCATATCAAGCGGCTTGGCTTTGAGAACTAATTTCTTCATGGCACCAGCATTTTTTATGCCATTTAAAGACTTAAACGTTTTCAAACAAATGATGAATGGATTGGATGATAAAAATCGAAGAGCTAACCGTGGAAAACAAGAAAATTTGGGGACTAGTGGCAAATCTTCCCAAGGCTCCGCTGGTAGTATTAATTGCTCCTAAAGGATACATCATGTGCGGCTATTTGAATCTAGGCATGGCAGAGGGTTTAGACCAAGTAGCTGCAATCGTGAGGGGAGTCAATAGCGTTGAAGATATGCTAAAAAAAGAAATTTCAGCATCAACCGGTCAAGCTAAAAATCTAGGGATAATTGATGGTATGCCCGTCAAGGAAGCCGTTAAAAAATTGCTCTAGATTATAAACCATCCACGTTTCTCGACAAAAATAATCCTATTATTTGACTTTTCTCACCGCCTCAACGAACGCCTGCATGAGCTTTTTGTCCTTTATACCTGGGCTTGTCTCCACACCGCTAGCCACATCCACCCCATAGGGTCTTACTATTTCTATCGCGCGTGCGACGTTTACTGGGTTTAGTCCACCGGCAAGAAAAACGGGCTTGCCCACAACGCTTCTAATTTTCGCGCTAAAGCTCCATTCGTGGGTCAGGCCAGTTCCTCCCCCAGTAGCTCCCTCGGTATCAATTAATAGAAAATCAGCTACCTCAGCTACTTCAAGGGCCCGATTGATAATTTTCTCACCACGATCAATTTTCTGAGGAACTGGAACCACTACCATAAGCTGTGCGTCAAGTTCTCCCTTTATCTCAAGAAGATCCTCAACTGGAAAAGAAAGGTGAAATTGAAGACAATCTGGCTTCAACATTTCACAGGTTTGTTTAATATCATCAACATTCCGCGGCCTGAAAACAGCTACTTTAGAAACCCCAGCCTCTACTTGTCTAAAAATCCTCCTCGCTTGATCAACTGCCACGTAGCGCGATGATTCTGGAATGAGGATGACTCCCACCAGATCAACGCCCAACTTACACGCGGCCATTACGTCAGCCGGCCGGGTAAATCCACAAATTTTAATTCTAACCAAACCAGCACCTCGCGTCTCCGTCCTACCTCACTTTTGCCGGTCCAATAATTAAATGTAAATTCCTCACACTATAGGCGATAAATCTATCTCATCTCTAGTAACTGAGGAAAAATGTCCCCTATATAAAAGACGAATGCTCCAAGAATCGGTGGGAAACTGCACCAGAATTGTTCTTCCCTGATATATAAGGAGGTGAGAAATTGGCCAAAAATTTGGGAAAAATTGAAGCCGCAAGAGAAGTTTCAACGCTGAGAATTGTGGCCAAGCGTGAGGATAGAGAACCTTACACGGTTAATATTCCAGTCAAGGGAGATGTCTTTTCATTGGTGATACCAAACGGTTACATAAGCTGGCCTGAAGGCAAGCCCTATCCTGATTCAATCAAAATAGCTATCGACGAAGATCGAAGCCTTTGGGTAAACTTCGGGGTTTCTAAGGAATATGGTTTTTACACATCGCTGAAAATTGGAAGAGCTAGCGAGTAAAAATAAAAAAGCCATCCGATTTCAAGACCAACCGCTATTTCCTGCCTGCAAAATATCTGTTGATGCCATTGACCATGGCCTCAACACTGGCTAGCACAACATCTTCACGAACGCCCTTTGCTCTGTAGAGATTACCCTGTTCATCTTCAAGCTCAACCGTCACCTCAGCAAGTGCATCGCTTCCGCCAGTTATCGCGTCAAGATGGTACTTCTTTAACTTGAGCTTTGAAATTTCACTCATCGCTGTTCTAATTGCCGCTATCGCTGCATCGACCGGACCCACCCCAATCGCAGAACTTACCCTATCCTCACCACGAATGCTCAAACGTACCGAAGCCGTTGGGGTGATGGTGCTGCCCGTCGTAACTGTAACCTCTTTTAACTCAACTATTTTCTCTTCCTTCGGCAGCGCACCGATTACGCTTTCGGCAATTACTCGCAGATCGGCATCAGTAATCTGCTTACCTTTATCCCCCAGTGCCTTGACCTGACGCGTAATCTCGATAAGTTGTTTTTTGTTCGCTTTGACCCCTATGTTACGAAGCTGTTTTTCGACCGAATGTCTGCCCGTAAGCTTGCCCAGCTCCAAACGGCGGTGGTGACCGACCAGTTCTGGAGAGAAAGGCTCATAAGTACCCGGGAACTCTATGACTCCGTGAGCGTGAATTCCAGAAACGTGCGCAAAGGCATTATCGCCAACGATGGCCTTATTGGGTGGCACAGAAATACCCGTGATACGTTCGACCAAGTCTGAGGTCTCGGTGAGCAACTCTGTTTTAATGCGCAATTTTATGCCGTATAGCGTTTTGAGTGCCATAACGATTTCCTCAAGCGAAGCATTGCCGGCCCGCTCACCTAAACCATTCACTGTCACTTGAACCTGCTGGGCCCCTGCTTCCACAGCAGCAAGGGAATTGGCCACCGCCAGTCCAAGATCGTCATGACAGTGCACACTTATTGGAACCTTTATGTGCGGCTTGAGTTGGGATATGAGGTAATACATGCCTCGAGGAGTTATCGCACCGATGGTGTCCGGTACATTAATTCTGTCTGCGCCAGCCTCAATGACGGCTTTATAAACCTCCTTCAGAAATTCTAGATCCGTCCTAGTGGCGTCCATAGCTGAAAATTCAACCTTGACTCCATGATCCTTAGCATATTCCACAAACTTCACCGCCTGTCTCACCACCTGCTCGCGTGACATCTTTAGCGCATGTTTGAGGTGGAGATCAGATGTGCTGATGAAAATGTGGGCGCAGTCTACGCCACAGCTAATTGCGGTGTCAACGTCCTCCTTGATAGGCCGCGCCAGCGCACATATCTCAGACCTTAGTCCTGCTTTAGCTATCGCGGCAACTGCCTTCCGTTCCCCTTCTGAAGAAACTGGTGTTCCGGCCTCAATCGTGTCAACGCCGAGCCGATCCAGCTGACGAGCAATAAGCATCTTTTGATCGGGGGTAAAGGAAACTCCCGGGGTCTGCTCACCATCCCTAAGTGTGGTATCGAAAATCCTGACTTTCTTGGGCAACCTGATCTCATGATTGACCAGTTTCGCGTAGTCGCTTACGAAAACGTTTTTCTGCATCTGAACCACCATCAATTACTTTAGCCATTAATATAATGTTCACCTATATAGCAAAAGGGGACCCTGATATGGCGAAGCGCAGGATAAAGATACTGGACACAACTCTTAGAGACGGAGAACAAACACCAGGAGTAGCCCTAACTCCAGAACAAAAATTAGAGATAGCAAGTGCCCTCGATGACCTGGGCGTGGACATCGTGGAGGCTGGAGCTGCTATCTCCTCAGAAGGGGAGAGACAAGCTATAAAGATGATCTCAAGGGCGGGATTTAAAGCTGAAATCTGCAGCTTCGTCAGGGCCGCCAAGGAAGATATCGATGCTGCGCTTGCTTGCGACGTCGACAGCGTCCACATGGTTGTCCCAACCTCCGATATTCATCTGAAATACAAGTTAAAGAAAACGAGAAAAGAGGTCAAGGAAATGGCCTTAAATGCAGCTCGGTACGCGCTTGACCATGGATTAATAGTTGAATTCTCTTCTGAGGACGCGAGCAGAACTGAAATATCGTTTTTGTTGGATATCCTCTCCGCGGCGGTTGAGGAGGGGGTCCAGAGGGTCTGCATATGCGACACGGTTGGAGTTTTAACTTATGAAAAATCACGAGAACTTTTTTCGAACCTAACTGCAAAACTGAAGGTGCCTGTTTCCGCCCATTGCCACAATGACTTTGGCATGGCCACGGCGAATACCGTGGCCGCTGTAATGGGTGGGGCCAGCGAAGTTCACGTAACCATC
>JAWCKT010000035.1:1340-9959 GCA_038851515.1 Hadarchaeum sp. (SeqCode) | reverse complement strand
GAATGGAAGCTAGTACATTTGCCGGAATCGCACCGAGCAATTGAAAGAAGCATCAGACATATGCTGGACGATCGCCTTCAGAGATTATCCGCCATGGGAGTGGTTAGAAAAAATCCAAGATATATATTCAGATCAGACCTGCTGAAGGCGGGGGATGCTATCAGAAGTAGGTTGGAGCAGGCCTCGACCCCGGAAGAGCGTGGCCCGCTTTTCTCTGCTCTGGTTTTGCAGTCATCCGCGCTGACCCTTTTTCACGCCTTGGAACTCTTGGACAGCCAGGGGCCGCAGACTCTGAAACTTTTTTTGAACAGGATAAAACACAGCGGCAAGACTGGGCACAGGACAATAGTCTCCGAACTCATTTCCAATGGAATTTATCAGATTCTTGAGTCCGGTAATCTTGAGGATCATCCTAAGGTGGAGGTTTTGGAGAAGCTGATTTTGGAACAACTTTCCTCCAACCCTTCTTCACGGATAATTGTTTTCACCCAATATCGTGATACCTCAACTTACTTGGCGGCGAGATTGTCCAAGCTTGGTTTGACGGTGGTGAGATTTGTCGGACAGGCTGCTCGAGGCCAGGACCAAGGTTTGACTCAGGATCAGCAGTCCTTGCTTTTAGAGAGGTTCAGATCAGGGGACATCAAAGTCTTGGTAGCGACCAGTATCGGTGAAGAAGGGCTAGATATCCCGAGCGTTGATCTGGTGATTTTTTACGAGCCCGTTCCCAGCGAGATCAGATACATCCAAAGGAAGGGAAGGACGGGTAGGAGGAGCTTTGGCAAGGTCGTCATCCTAGCGGCCGAGGGCACCCTTGATGTTAATTACTTGGCAGCCAGCAGGAGAATGGCGGAAAGAATGAAACAGATGGTGAAGGGGCTGAACTCAGAACTTCACCCCATCATCCGCTTGGGGACACCACCGGAGAGGAACCAGCTTTCACCCGAGTTTATATTTGAGGCGGAGGTTCCTCAGCCCGTTAAAGAGATAGCTGTTGTTCCGTCGCCCGAAGTGGATCTACTTGAAAAAGAGAGATTGTCGAAGTTCAATCGAGAAGTCAGGGAAGCTGCCAAGCGGATCTTGAGTTCAGTTTTAATTGCTGGCAAGAGGGGATTATCCCTTGAGGAGTTATATACTGAGCTTGAGGAAGAGGGTAAAAATCACGCCACTATTAGGGCAGCCGTCAATAGACTTCAGTCAGAGGGTCAGTTAAGGGAAAGAGAAGGAAAGCTGTTCACCATAGGCGCCGCGGCGGCGTCAACGGGAACGGAGCGGCATGTTTTTGAGGTTTTGAAAGTGCAGCTGGGTGAAGCCATCCTTCTTGTTGACGATCGCTTCCGCGCAGTTGTAACCTCCGCTGATTATCATGGTCCTAGAGAGCTGCTTCGCAAGGGTAGAAGGTTCAGCGCAGTTTCAGAACTTTATGAATATAGTGGAACGCGTTACGCCCGGATCTATGCCATTGATGAGGCCCTAGCTTAATCTAGGTGCTCCTCGCTACCTGATTTTCTGATGATTCCCCTGGCCGCAAGCAATCCCGTCGCGGCGGCTGTGACGATTCCTCTTGAGAGACCGGCTCCGTCTCCTGCCACGAAAAGATTTGGAACGCTGGTTTCCATATTTTGGTCGACGTTTATCTGCATGGCGTAAAGCTTGACCTCAGGAGCATAAAGCAATGTTGAGTCAGAGGCAACCCCTGGAACCACTTTATCTAAGCGTTCAAGTCCCTCAATGATGTCGGTTACTATTCTACCAGGTAGGGCCATCGAGATGTCGCCGGGTGTGACGCTTTTGAGGGTTGGAACCACATGTCCCCTCTCGATTCTTTCCCAGGTCGAGCGCCTACCTGCCCGAAGATCGCCCATGCGCTGGATTAATGGTCGTCCACCACCTATCGTGGTCGCGAGATAAGCGATGGATCTTCCATATGCGTTCGTGTCGGTGACCGGCTGGGTAAGTCCAACGTGGACTAGAAAGGCGAAATTGGTGTTTTTGGATTTCTTGTTGCGCAGCGATTGTCCGTTTACTCCAACGTGATCGTCGTAGCGTTCCTCCATCACCCACCCTTCCGCGTTGGTACAGAAAGTACGCACAAAGTCGTCGAATGTTTTTGTCTGGATGTGGAATTTGGGGTCTCTGTTTACCCGGACAACCGGCTCATAGACAACTGCCGGCACTTCCACTCTGACGCCAATATCCACGGGGAGGTGGGTTAATTTGACGCCCAGCGACTTTGCTTGTGCAGCGAACCAGTCGGCCCCGACCCTTCCGGGTGCAGCTAGAATGTAATCGGTTTTTACCGCGGAACCGTTGATGATGACCTTACCCTCTCCAATACTTTCAACCTTTGTGTTAAGCAGGATTTTGACACCGCGTTTTTCAAGTTTTTGTCTGATGGAACTTATTACTTCAGGAAGATACTCGCTGCCGATGTGCCTCTGTGGGATTGGTATAAACCTGATTCCGGCAGCGGCTGCTTTTCTAGCCAGTTCATCGATCCCAGCCGTGTCTTGGCCGTAAACTTCCTTTGGGGCCCCATTCTCGACAAAAATTTCGTCAACCTCTTTCACCAGTTCCTCGGCTTTTTCCACGCTTTTGGTGAACTTGCTTAGATCTCCACCGATGTCATATCTAAGGTTCAGGATGCCGCTCGACATCCCTCCGGCTCCGCCGAGTCCGGACATTATGTGACAGGGCACGCAACCGATACACTTGCCTGTCTTAGTTGCCGGACAATATCTCTTGATTATATCATTTCCCCAGTCGACTATGGTCACTGATAGTTTTGATTTTCGAGATAGCTCGTAGGCAGCGAAAAGTCCCGCCGGGCCAGCCCCGATTATAAGAACGTCTGTCGTTTTATCCCCCGATGTTTAACTCTGCCATCTTATAAAAGCTTTTTTAGTCGGTTTTTTCCTTGAGCGTTTTGATTTTTCCCAAGAAAGCCCCGTCAAGCAGGTAGGCCTCGGCCTCATCGAGCTTCACAGTGCCAGAACGAAAGATTGGCCCAATCAGTTCCCTAGGCAAGCTACGGTTCATGGCTGCGCCGCCAACGAGTTCGTTGAACGCAGGTACCACGATTAACTCCGGTAGCTTTTGTTTGACCGATGGAAGTAATTTTTTAGGTAATTTTTTTGGATTCAGTTTTGCCCGTAACCAGATGGGTTCAATAGACCTGCCACCGAGCTCGTCTCGAAACTCTATTGCTGGATGATTATGTCCAGCGATGATGAGTTCTGTGTTGAAGAGTTCCGGTGCCGGCCAAGTATGACCATGCATAAGGCCGACCCTTTTTCTTTTTCCCAAGACAATGCCGTGCGGATCGTGAATAGTGACTTCATGCGGCACCATGCCCTCCAGATCACCGTCGTGGTTTCCTTTGACAATATCAATTTTGGTTAGTAGAGCTAGATCTTCGAAGAGAGAGGGCAAGTCTCGCCACTCGTGCCAAGTTGTTACTGGAATGTTATGTTTAACATCGCCCAAAATTATGAGTCGATTGGCTTTTTTCTCCTCGATGAGGGCAGTTAATCTCTCCTTTAACTTAGGTATCTGGTTGGGCAGGGAGATGCCTCTGTCTGCCAGCTCGTGCTCGATTCCTATATGTAAGTCCGAAATTACTATTGCTTTTTCTCCACCTATTCTCAATATAAGAGCCGGCGTTCCATATATCGGAACGGCTTTCATAAGGATAAATTCGTCAACTAAAGTTATAGACCTATTGGATTTTCAGAGTTTAAACCTCAGGAACGCGGCAATTCCGCCCAGCGCCATGAGCTGTTTTCCAGCATCGTGTTCCGTACTTATCACAATAACTTCGGACCTTGTTTTTCTGGCATTTTCAAGGATTTTTGAGATATCTTCCCTGTTTGATCTTAACAATTCGTCGGCAACTAGAAGTCTTTCGACCGCCCCAGCAACGACCGCTCGCTCTACCTCATCCTTACCATAGGTTGCCAGCCCTTCCTTGGCAATCTCACCCATTAATCGGTCCATTAGCGAAGTCTCAAGTGAGAGCCGATCTTCTTTTGATACAAGCTCGACTAATCCTCGTCGTACTATTTCATAGAGTCCGGCGCTCCCGCCAGAGCTAGCGTCCCCAAGCCTGATGGTCTTAGATAGGTCGGGAAAGTTCTCCCGCAAAAAGGAAGCAAAATTATCCTTCGTGAATCCGGGCCCGGCCACTATTGTCGTTTTTATGTTTTCCCTAGAAGTAACATCTTTAATAGCATCAACTAAACGGTGGAAAAATTTTTTCTCATTAACCTCGTCCTCGACCAAGTATCTTTTCCCTGAGCGCGAGCGTGATATAGTCCCGATTTCATCTAATCCGTACTGTCTCACCACTGCTAGATCAGCAGTTGAGTCATCAAGAGCAACGAGCAAAACTCGGGGTCGATGGCTCGCTTGGACCGCTTCCTGAATTCTTCGAAGTTCCTCAGGATTCCATTCCTTGGTTATGGTTAGAACTGAACCCGGTTCGAAACTGAAAGAATGGTGTTTTCCGGTATCGGGACCTTCCAGTATCTTTCCCAAAACACGCAAGCGGTTGCTGTGTTTGTGAAATTCGATGTTCTCCGCTTGAATCGAGATTGTAATCGGTCTTTTTTCCATCCTTTCAGGGCGGATTTTGTCATCCAGTCCTTGCTCTCTTCGCCAGGTGACAGCTGTGATGATATCTCTCGGGCAGATCAAATGTTGCAGATGCCATAGATCGTCCAAAGTTTCCAGTGCTAGCTTGATTTTTCCATGCTTCAGGTCCTTATGGATGATTTTCAAATTTATCACTCAGCATTCGCCCGTTCCGCAAATGATTTTATGTCAGGTGGTTTAAATTTGGTGAGGGATTTTATGGTCACCCAGCGATTGATAAATATCAGAGAACTTAGGGCGGAGGACCTTAAAGCGATCATGTCAATTCAGTACAAGTGCTTTAAGGACCCCTACCCGATTAGCCTTATCAAGCGATTGCACCTGATGCACCCCGATGGTTTTTTAGTAGTCGATCTAGGCGGAATTGTTGCTGGTTATTTAATCGGGGTCATCCGCTGGAGCAATATAGGCCACATCCTTGCCATAGCAGTCGATCCAGCCTTTCAAAGGCAAAGATTAGGTACCTTACTGATGAACAACATAATCGATCGTTTCAGGAAAAAAGGTGTTAAATTAGTTCGGCTTGAGGTGAGGAAAAGCAACGTTGGGGCACAGCAGTTCTATAAAAAACTGGGTTTTTTGGAAAGAGGAGAAATGCCGTTTTACTATGAGGACGGCGAGTCAGCTATTGCGATGGAGTTATCCCTTGATTAATTATCTCTGGTGCTTGATCCTGCGGAGGTCATCCAACGTCAACACCCGCAGGTTTTGGGGCACTGACTCCACCCTTGATCTCATTCCGACTAAGTACTGAACTCCTCTCCCAGCAGCCAGTTCGGCGAGTTCTTGCGTTATTACACCGTCGAATACAACCGCTTTTACGTTCTGTGCCTGCGAAAGATGTTCCTTCAGCTCCCTCACTTGAATTTCTTCGATTAACTCAAGTTTTTCATTAAGCAGTTGGGCCTTGAGAGTGCCGCGCAACTTGTTGGTCATATTCTCAAGCTCTTGTAATTCACCGTTCCCTGTTTCAGCTGGTTGGGCCGGCGCTGGTTTTGCCTTATATTCCGCAGCTGCGATTTCTACTGGGACTTTGTTTCTAAGCGCTTTGATTATTTCTTTCTTGGATAACTCTTCAACACTTCTGCCCGGAGGGGGTCGAGCCACGAAATCTATCTCCGCCACCTGAAGCAGTTCCTTCAAGATCAGGTCGCCGCCCCGGTCGCTGTCAACGAATGCGGTTACTGTTTTGTCCTTGGTTAAATCTATCACTGCCTTAGGTACGCTGGTGCCCTCTATCCCGATAGCGTTTTTTATGCCCGCTCTAAGCAGGTTGAGAACGTCGGCACGCCCCTCAACGATTATGATAGCATCAGAGTCCTTAACACCCGGTCCCGCAGGAAGTCCCTCATATTCAGAGATCTCTTCGACACGTACGGATTCCATTACCTTTTCCGTTATTTCTTGAGTTTCAGTAGCAGCTTCCTCAAAGGCGCCAAGAAGCTCTTTGGCTCTCTCGACCACAAACTTTCTCTTGATGTCCCTGACGTCCTCGATGCGTTCCACTTTTATGGTTGCTTCGCATGGACCAACACGATCGATAGTTTCCAGTGAGGCGGCAATTATTGCCGTTTCCACTCTGTCAAGGCTTGATGGGATCGTGATCGTGCCAGTCGACTTTCCTTGGCTTGAGTTGATTTCCACTTTGATCCTCCCGATTCTGCCACTCTTTAGTAGCTCCCTTAAATCAAGGTCGCTTCCGAGCAGACCCTCCGTCTGTCCAAATATTGCACCCACGACATCTGGGCGCTCGACCACGCCGCTAGCCTCTATTTTGGCGTGGATAAGATATTTGGTCGTACCACTATCTTCACGCATATTTGAAACCTCCTTTTTGCCGAGCTTTTCGGCCACTAAATCCTGCAAACTTTTTTCTTCCACGGGCAACAGCCCTCAATGGGCCAGAATTAGCTTGATTGTGATTCTGGCTTGATTTGATGATGATAAAAATAATACTGCTCCTCTTAAAAAGCTGACGCTTGAGATGCTGATGGTTGCCTCACCTGGCCCTCAAAGCCCAGTTATGCCCTGAATATAAACTATCCCGAGAGTTGCCAGCAGCATTATTACACTTGCCAGAAAAACACCGATTGCAATTGCCATTGATGAGGTTTTGCGGTTAAAACCGGCGACGTAGGCTATGAGAACTCCACTATAGGCGCCAGTTCCAGGAAACGGCACGCCTACGAAGAGGGCCAGCCCTATCAAGCTTAACCCCTGATACTTTTGTGCTCGCTTGACAGAAATTTGGAACAACCTGTCGATCAGCTTCGATTCGCGTCTAATCGGTGGCACGATTATGTCGAGCAGAAGGTAGGCTATTGGTATGGCTAGCAAGTTGAGAATAAAGCAAATGGCAAATATCACAAGCGGGGGCAGTCCTGGGTTGTAAATTGTAGCAAGGGGTAATGAAAAGCGTACCTCTAAAAATGGCACTAGCGAGACGAGAAAGGACAACCATTCCATCATTTTGGGCCCTAAATTCAATCATGGCTTAAGAATAAATCTCTTGGCAAATCAGGAGAAATTTAACGTTTTTTTATCGGTTGAGCAGAATTTTAGTTTGGTCTTCATGCGTTACAGTCTTGTGGCATTTGATATGGACGGAACTCTGATACTGGAGGAAAGTTGTTGGAAAATAATTCATCAGAAATTTGGTACCGTTAGGGCCGCCCGGAAGAATTTGTTAGCGTACGATTCAGGAAGAATTAATTACGAGGAGTTCATGCGCCGTGACATAGCGCTGTGGCAACCGGCCCCGACCATTGACGAAATCGGGAAGATTTTGTCCCGCTACACCTTTGCTCCGAACGTGAGGGAAGTGGTCAGAGAGATTGTCCGCCGAGGTTTTCAGACGGCGATCATTACTGGAGGTCTTGACATTCTGGCAAATAACGTTGCCCGTGAACTTGGTATTCCTCACGTGGTCGCTAATGGTTTGAAGATCGACAGAACAGGCCGCCTTACTGGTGAGGGAATTCTCAGGGTCGAACCTCGGCGGAAGGATAGGAATTTGATCCAGCTGGCTAGAAATTTGGGGATTTCGACTGAAGAGTGCGTGGCGGTTGGTGATGGCACATATGACGTTAATTTCTTAAAAAAGGCCGGCTTAGCGATTGCGGTGGGGAATAACCCCGATCTTGTTCGGGTGGCCGATGTTATCATAAGTGATTTTAGTCATTTCTCACGTCTTTTGGATTATTTGGGTTAGTCAAGTTTATCTTAAACACTTTTGAGTGAAACAGCTTTTTGGGAGCAACATGGTGAAAAAGAGAGTGAAGTATGAAGTTCCAAACTGGGATTACATTCATGAACTTTGCGTAGAGCTAGCTGAACAGATAAGAAGAAGCAGATACGATCCGGATCTCATCGTAGCTCTCTCTCGTGGCGGTTTGATACCGGGGCGTTTGATTTTAGATTTCTTGGGTGGTCCGGATATCGCCTTCATTAGAGTGGAACATTATTTGGGTTTTTACAAGACCAGAGACAGACCTAGGATAACTCAGCCCCTAGCTGTGAGCGTCAGGGGGAAGAAGGTACTGCTCGTCGATGATATTGCCGATACCGGTAAAAGCTTGAAAATCGCCGTTGAGTATCTTAGAGGTCAAGGAGCGAAGGACGTTAAAATAGGAACTCTTTATTTTAAACCCTGGTCGGCAGTAGTGCCGGATTTCTATGTGCGAAAAACCGAAGCCTGGGTGTGTTTCCCTCATGAAACTTATGAGTCGATTGATAGAATGTACTCTCAGCTGAGAAAACAAAACTGGGACGAGGAGAAGATAGCGAAACGGCTGGTTGAGCTGGGGATAAGGCCATACCACGTAGAAAAATATCTGTCGAAAAGGGGACGGAAGAGAGGCTAGTCATCTATCTTTTCCTTTCTCTCTGAAGGAACTTTGCCAAACCCTCCACATCCTTAACACTTCTGCGGACCAATGGTTTCAGCTTGTCTCTGAATTCAGTTAT
>JAWCKT010000035.1:0-1330 GCA_038851515.1 Hadarchaeum sp. (SeqCode) | reverse complement strand
CAACCTTTTCGTATGTTTGATGATAAATCTTGCTAGTTCATCACCAGCCCTGTCAAAGTCGGTCAGTATTATTATCTCTTTGGTGCCCGAAAGACCCTCGACGAAGTTCAGCAGAGTGCCACCGTTCGATATCCTGCGGAAGCTTCCACATATTCCCAGCATTTTCAGCGCTTTTTCGTCATCTATGCCTTCAACGATTATCGGTACACCCTCTGAGGCCAGTCTGTTCAGCTCAGAGAGCAGCTCATCGATCTGTTCAAGAGCTTCATCAGTTAGCAAGTTGATCACTTTTTATTCAGGGCCCTTATCGCTGATCCACAGGCCCTTCCGCAGACATCTAGTGCAGACGCCGATATCGTTGACAAAGTCACGGGAGCAAACAGTGGCTCCGCAAATACCGCAACGGTGCACATCGTAGCTGGTTCTGCCACATATGGCGCAGGTGCTGGCGATTCTTCCCATGATTCATCCGATAAAACTTCAAATAACTAGGATTAAAAGTTTGCATCTAGTAGTTTTGTTTTTTCACGTTTTACTTAAGATCATATTGCAGGCTCGGCCAATTTGCTGCATTCTGGTTTTTCTGGCAGAACGTTCTAAAAGGTTTTATCAACTGCAGCTTTTTAATTGATCAAATTTAGCATATTGTTTCGAGTTTATCAGAGCTGAGTTGGATTTAGAGTGGCGCCGAATTTTTCTACAACTTTTTTGGCTAGCTGGGACCCGAAGAGTCCAGATTCTCCAATGGACTTACCCCTGCTGAGACCGAACAGGACCCCGGCCGCATAAAAGTCACCGGCCCCGGTGGTGTCCACGACATTAGCGGGTAGAGCCGGAACGTGAAATTCTTTTTCTTTTGTGAATATCGATGAACCCATTTCGCCTTTCTTCAGACAAACGATGTCTATCTCATCAGCTAGTTCTCTAGCTGCTTTTTCATCACTCGACCCCGTTAGCGCTTTGAGTTCTTCCTCATTCATGAACAGCACATTGGCGCGGGTTAGCATCTTCCACAAACGATCTTTCTTTTTTTCCACCAGAGGTGGGCTTTCGAGCGAGATCGCTATTCGAACTCCATTTCCTTCGGCCACATCCATTGCATCTCGGGTGCTTCTGGAGATGGCACCATCGGTGAAAAGAGTGATTGATGTTAGGTAAAGAAAAGTAGCATTTTTTATTCCCGTGACTGGCAACCCGCGGTAGTCCTTACCATTACCTAGGTCAACGGCGAAGGTTCTTTGGCCGTCCCGTGTGATCAGGGCAATTATCTTCCCAGTTCTGCCCGGTCCTTTCTCAAGAAAAGAGGCTATTTTTTGTTTTTTTAGGGATT
>JAWCKT010000034.1:0-10001 GCA_038851515.1 Hadarchaeum sp. (SeqCode) | reverse complement strand
GCTTAAAAAATCCTTGGCTTTTTCCACCATTTACCTCAACTCCTCTTCATGTTTTCCCTCATCAATCTCCCTTTGAACCTCGCTAGCGCTCTTCCCGTCCACCGTCACGCCGAGGCTCACACAGGTCCCAAGAACCTCCTTGACCGCAGATCTCAAGGTCTTGGCCAAGCTGGCTCCTGACTTCAGCTTGGCTATTTTTACGACCTGCGCCAAGCTGAGATTCCCGACCACCTCGCTCCCGGGTGTCTTGGCACCCTTTTCCAGCCCCAGCTCCTTCTTTATCAGGGCTGCGGTCGGTGGCGATCCTACTTCGATTGAGAATTCCTTGGTCTTCTTTTTCACCACTACCGTGACGGGAACCTTCATGCCAGCAAAAGAGCTAGTAGCTTCATTTATCTTGGCGACGACCTGCGCCACATTGACCCCTAGAGGGCCCAAGGCCGGACCCAAGGGCGGTCCGGGATTTGCCTTGCCCCCTTCTACCATGACCTTCACTCTGGACTCCATAACATAACCCCAAATTGACTGAATGTTCCCTCAAAAATAAGTCTTGAACGTTAAAAACACTATTGTTTGACACCCCAATTCACGCAATTATCCATGCGCCCAATACCGCTAAGTCAAAACTTCCAGCTTGCCGTAAATGCCTGAGCTGACATGTACCTCGCCGCGGAAGAGCCTTGAGTAGCCGTTGGTTATCTTAATTCTGCTGCCAACCTTAACCCGGTCGACGTCGGCGTCCCACAGCGAGATCTTTATCCGCCCGGACTCATCCTCACCAACAGCGGTGGCAACGCGGCCCTCCCTGCCATCCCTTCTGGTATACGGCCTAGGCTCCTCCATCTCAACCACGGTCAGCTCCAGATCAATGCGCCTCATATCAGGCTTCACTTCACTTGCTTTCACCTTCTTCCTCCTTCTCCTTCTTCTGCAGAATCTTTACCGAGTCCCCGCGAACGGTCACCGGGATGGGAACGGTTGCCTCAAAGAGTTCCACCGTTATCTCCTCTTTTCCCTCATCAACTCTGATTATCCTAGCACGCTCGCCACGGAAGGGCCCGGAAATTAACTCTACGATGTCGCCGATCTCCATGCCAACCACGGCGGCCTTTGGGATCAAGAACTGTTCGATCTGGGTGATGGGAACCTCTCCGGTCACCATGCCCTTACCATGCTTTATCCCCGTCCGCGCCCGCTCGATAGTCGTCTTCCCCACCGCCTCCACAAAGATATATCCCCTTATACCGGTAGGGGCGAGCACCACCTTGATCGGCAGTTTGAAATTCTTCGCCCGAGATGCGATCATGTCGGCGGTGTTTTTCTCCTGACCAATCGTCGTCCTGATGGCAAATATGGCTGGCTTTTGCGACTCCTCCATAGTACTCCCTCAAGTTAACATTCCCTGAATAAAATAGCTGATTAACATAATGACAAAGCCGACCAACCCAATCAACAGGATGCCTAAACCGGCTACCTTGGCCACCTGTAAGTATTCCTCCTGATCAGGTTTTCTCGCTACTGCGATTACCCGCTTGGCCTCGTGAAGGAACTTGCGCATTATAAGTACCCCAGTCCTAAATCTATAGGCTCTCCCGGCTTGGCTGGTTTCTCAACCCCGGCCACATAGGGTGAATGGACGCCGGAAAGGACGACCATCACCCTCACCGCGTTCTTCATTTCCTGAGAAATTTGAGCTCCCCAAATTATGTGGGCATTGGGATCCAAAGCCTCGGCGACCTTGGCCACAATTTTCTCAGCTTCCTCAAGCGTGAAGTCTGGGCTGCCAACGATGTTGATCAGGGCCCCTTTCGCCCCAGTGATATCCACGTCAAGAAGCGGGCTGTTAAGGGCTTCCTCAACCGCCTCCTCACTTCTGTTGGCAACATCGGATTCCCCAATACCAATCATGGCCACACCACCGTTCTTCAGCACCGTGCGAACATCGGCGAAGTCCAGATTAATCAGACCTGGTAGCGTTATCATCTCGGTGATTCCTTTTATCGCATCTATCAACAATTGATCCGACACCTTAAATGCTGCGCCTATAGGGAGGTCCGGCGCCAGCTGCATCAGTTTGTCGTTTGGTATCACCACCACAGTATCCGAGACGGCACGAAGCTTCGCCAGACCCATCTCAGCATTTCGCCTTCTTCTAGTTCCCTCAACAGTGAATGGCAGCGTGACAACTGAAACGGTGAGCGCACCCAGTTTTTTCGCAATCTCGGCAACCACGGGCGCTGAACCTGTTCCGGTGCCTCCCCCCAGACCACACGTGACGAAAACTAAGTCGGCACCGTAAATGTGGTCCTTTATGGTCGCCTCATCCTCCCTCGCCGCAGCTTCGCCCCTCTCAGGGTCGTTACCCGCACCAAGCCCACCGGTTATGTCCCTGCCAATGAGAATTTTCCTGTCGGCGGTGGTATACAGCAGATCTTGGGCGTCGGTGTTTATCGCGATGGTCTGGGCACCGCGGATGCCGACTCCCATCATGCGCGATATCGTGTTACAGCCGGCTCCACCACACCCAACGGCAATTATCCTTGCCTTGGCGCGTTGAAGAATTTGCTCCAGTTCCTCAGTAGTAACCGTCTTCGCCTCACTGCTCTTGGGTTTCTCCGGCGTTGCGAGAACAGCCTTAGTTAAGGACGAAAACCCTGTTTCCGGCGTGAACACCGCATTCTCGAGTTTGGTCAAATCATTCACTTCCGCTGTTTTTCGTTGTTGAGTTTCGCCCGTATCGATTTAAAGCTTTTTACGCTGGGCAATATCGCCCACCCGTTCCACCCGAATCCCTAAAATTTCCGCCGCCCTCAGGCAAGCTCTCCTCTGCGGCTCGCTCAAGCCCTTCCAGTCGAGCAGCAGCAAGTCGACACCGCCGCAAGTGCTCCGCACCGCCAGCTCCACCAACCTCTCATCAAAACTAACATACTTGGGCAGGATGTGGCCTACGCCGACATCAGTGTTCAAAGTCGCCTCAGTATGTCGCGGCGCATAATGTGGGCCACCCAAACCAACAGCTTTCAAACACTTCACCTCTGAAGATATCGCCCGCATTATCGCGTGCGCCGCAGCCTCACCGGCCTTTTTATCAGCCCACTGCTCCGGTCTGCTGCCAATCTCAACGAAGGTTACTGGAACGCCTAGCCTAGTGGGGCCGTGATGGGTGGCCTCAAGAGAAACTTCATATTGGAGCCCGAGTGATTCTGCCTCCGTCCTTAAAGCGTTGAGAGCCAACCTCATGGTCCCTGGAGCAGCCAACGCCAGCTCCCTTTTTTCAATGAAACCGGGAACATGCACGGTGAGGGAAGGTTTACCCATCTCGCTCGCATGTCTGGAGGCAACTATCACCTCTTCCGCAGGTTGAGTTAAAGTAGCCATCTCCGTGGACTCCTCTTTTATAATCTCCATCAGCGACCCCTCATCCCTCTGGAAATGCCTTTCATCGGTTGTCTTTTCAAAGTCGTAGAGTTCCCTGAGCCATGAAACGATATTCATTGCCGCAGGATCTTTTTCCGAGGCCAGTATAAGTTTCATACAGAAAAATATTGGGGCAATTCTAAAAAAAACAACAGGGTTAAGATTGTTTGCCAAAAATCATTTACTTGACATGATTACTCTTAAAATGTCCTCTCCAGCGAAACTAAGACCATTATTCATCCGTCCTTTCACCGTGATTTTAGCCTGGCCGATTGCAGCACCCAAAGCAGCCACTACCTCAGCTCTGTTAAATTTAACCATCAGGTCAGCCACCCCATCTCCATCATAATCGCCCACGCAACTTGGATTTGACTGGGCACTGACGATAGTACCGCCGATATCCAGCTTTACAGAAGCAGCATCGATTTCTTCGACAAGATAACCTTCCGGTAATTCGATGAAAGCAGTGACTGCGTTCTTGTCGCTTTTGCTCTTAAGGTTAAGGACGTCGGGGCAGACATCAACTGTGGCGGGGATAATGACACTAAATTCGACGCTACTGGTTTCCATATTTCCAGCCGCATCAGTAGCGATGACTATTAGCCTATGTCTGCCTAGAAACTTGGAAAGGTCTATTAACTGACCGCTAAAGACTTCAACACCATCCAGCTGAGCCATTAGAGAAGAAACTCCTGAGAGAGAATCAAAGACTGAAAAATCTAAAGCAACATTTTCCGTCGGAGAGTACTCGAGCTGTTCCGGTGAGCGGATGGTAATAACAGGTCTTGTGACATCAATATTTATCCCTGAAAGAATCACGCTGGCGCTATTTCCTGCCATGTCCGTGGCCGTACCCGTTACAGACTGATTCACGCCTTCGGTGGAAACTAAAGTGTCGGGTGTCACGAAATCCAATCCAGAAATGTTGTCCGCGGCTTCGAAGTGAACCGTCACACTGCCGTTATTCCACCCGTAGTTATTGGCTTCAGGAGAACGGGTGGCGGAAATCACTGGTGGGGACTTGTCTATTTTTAATACCAAAACAGAGCTGGACATGTTGCCGGCCTTGTCAAAAGAACGATAGTAAAAGTCAGTTTTTCCCTCGCTACTGATGACCACCGGAGAAGTGTAGAGTAACCAACTGACCCCATCAAAGCTGTACTCGGTCCGATCAACTCCCTTTTCATTGTCGGTGGCCTTCAGCGCGACAACGACGTTTGAGGTATACCAACCGTTATTGCCTTCAGTACCGGAAATCGATACTGTCACGGTTGGCGGTGTTAAATCTCTTATCAACTGTATATTGTCTACTAAGGCTTTGACCCAGAGCCTCTGCGGCGAATTATGCCATGAAACGCAAGAAAATGCTATACCTAGCCTAGCATTGGCAAGGTTGACGTTGGCGAGCGGGCCGCCTCCAAAGTCAGTGATGCCCCAACGATCTGGAGTCAGTTTTGTGCCATACCGGTACCAAGTTGTGCCATCTGCACCAATGAAGCTTAGCTCGTAAGGATTGTCCTCAATTCCAACTAACCAGTAAGGTTCCTCATGCCGGCACCACAGCAAAGATCGCGAATGATTAACGCCATCGGAAAGTACCAGTGATATCTCCATGCCGTATCCCCAGGAATAGTGGCTGGTTTGACGCTGAATATGGGTCATGTCAATCTTAATCGCCATCAAGTTGCGGAAATCCTGATAACTGGTCCAAAAAATTGTTTCGGTGAAATCCTTATAATACCAATACGAGGAATCACCAACTACTTCAGAACCACCATATAGTGATTTGCTACCTGCAGAATATCTGGTCGTGATTATCTGAGCAGTATGATAGTTGGAAGTGGTAGACCATGTATCTTCCACAAAAACGACGTTCCAATCTGTGAGCTCTTGTTCGAAGCTTAAATCTGCCAAAGCTAGACCGCTACTGGACAAAACTAAAATGAAAACAACGGCACTGGCTAAAAATATCCTTCTACATCGGCCAAATGTTGGCTTCATCGAAACAACCCGAATTATTGTCTTTTTAATTGTTTAAATATTTTATGAAACTTTTTGGGAAATACCTAATCCATTTTTAACGCATTAAATGGACTCGTGGAGGATTAATTCCACAAAAATTTGGTGGGCCCGGAGGGATTCGAACCCTCGACCTTCACCGTGTCAGGGTGACGTCATACCTCTAGACTACAGGCCCCAATAGAACTACGTTAAAGAATATAAAATCCAATCGATTAAACCAATTCTCCCGGAGCTACTTTTATGAACATCCCTACCACCAACCCAGCCTCCAATAAATTATCCTGAAGATCAGCATCGTGACAATTCCAACGATAATTGGCCAGATGCCTAAAACTTCAATTTTGACTAGGCCGAGCCCATAGGCTGTTTCGAGCAAGCCGTACGTCAACTGCATCGAGGTGAAAAAGGAGAGCAAGAGCTTGGCCACGATATCCTCGATGGCTGACCAGAGGATGAAAAACACGATTGCAGTGCCCACGCCGCCTGCAGAAAACATGAGCACGGTGTGAAGGGTGCCTTGCGGGGGCGGCTCAATCCGGACATAACCGTACAAATTGAAAAAACTCATGCCGTAGAAGATCTCTGCAGTGTACCCCAGCGCCCTAGCCACAACCAGGTGAAAGGTCTCGTGAATAATTACCGACAGGCCCAAGAAAACCAGAAAAATTACCACGCCTCTTTTCACATCGGCGGCTCCGCGTGATCTTCTGTGGCTTTTCTTGGGAATTATCGCCAGGTTGCTACCCTATCAAGAATTAGATTCAAGAACATTATTCTTTTCTGTAGACTAATCGCAACTCAAAATTTCCAAATTTTCAAACTCAGATGGTGGACCGGGCGGGACTCGAACCCGCGACCTCTCGCAATCTGGACGACAAAGTTTGCCAAGCGAGTGATCTTCCAGCTGATCTACCGGCCCACAAATAGACAGTTGCTTGCCCGGCTTAAGAGATTTTTCAACAGAACTATCTCAGCCTGAGACGCTGAACCGTCTTCACCTTCCACTTGTACCTGTTTATCCGGCGGTCCCTTCCATATCCGCAGGCGGCGCAAACACCACGCTGGGCGTGATAGGCTCGCCTGCCACAGCGCCGGCATCTAATGTGGACAACCTTGTGTCTCTTTCCCATCGAGGGAGTACCCTTGACCACCCGAATCACCCGGCCGGAGAGATGAAGACCACGCTGTCACCGCGGATTACCATGGTGCCGTATCGCTTGGTGGCCTCCCCGCTCTGCAGCTCCTCGGCTTCCTCAAGTACGAGGTTCACGTGGACATCAAATCCGCTTAGTTTTCCCCTGAACTCACGTCCACCCTTGAGCCCAACTAGGACCGATGACCCGAGTGCTTTGTTCAGTATATCTAATGGTCTCTGGCTCATCAAAATCATCAACTTTTATTCAGCCGTATATTTAAGTTTATCCCGCCGAGGCTTTAATATGTCCCCTGGAAGGCGCTATCGGCTGCGAAAAGATGAATTTAAAAACCTAGTTCAAGAAGCCAGTCAAAGATTCGGCGAGTCAATAGCCAGCGCCATCGGCAAGGATGTAGAAATCCATGAAAAGGACGACGGAACGAAATTGGTCATCAGTGGAGGTAAAACGATATTTTTCCGGAAGGACGACGAGCTGTTTCCGACGCTGAAGATAGTCGATCTGATCAGGATCAAACGCGTGGCCATTGACATGGGCGCCGTGCCGCACGTGGCCGGAGGCGCCGATGTCATGAGCCCGGGGATTGTCTCAGCAGATCCGGATATCAAAAAGGGAGATATCGTTGCCATCGTTGACGAACGTCACGGCAAAGCCATCGCGATGGGATTGGCGCTGGTTGAAGGCAACGAAATGAAAGCCCCGAAAGGGAAAGCCGTCAAAAATATTCACCATGTGGGCGACCGAATCTGGCGGGTTTTGGAAAAGGGTTAAATATTGATTAATCGATATTTGCACGAGAGCACATGAGATCACTAAAGAAGATTTTTAGCAAGCCCCGAGCCGAACCGGCGCCCATTCAGGAAATACCAGTTACTGAGGTCGAGAGCACCGCCAGGGTGGGAAAAGTTGGTGAGGTTGAACCCATCTATGTCAAGAGCATGGAACTCAACAGCCTCGCCGACGTTCAGGAAGCCGCTGACGAGCTCAGGGCGGGAAACATCATCATTCTGGACATCAGCTCCCTCATGAACCATGATCCTCAAGAGCTGAAACAGGCCATCGACCAGCTCAAGGGAATCTGCCAGGGCATCGGTGGAGATATGGGCCGGCTCACGGAAACCAAGGTAATCGCCACGCCAAAGTACATCAGCCTCCAGTTCAGGAAGCCCGCCACCTGATTCCGGTGTGCTCATGATGAAAAGGGAGTTCGTCCTCCCGGTCGAGTTTTGTCCCATTTGTGGGGCTAAGGGATCTTTCCAAGTTTTTGGCAGAATTGACGACATCCCGTACTTTGGTGAAACGATGGAAACCCTGGCTACCTGCAGCAGGTGCCATTTCAAGCACTCCGAAGTGACTCACTTGGGAGAACATGAAGGCTCGAGATATGAATTTCTAATAACCTCTGAGGAAGACATGAAGGTCAGAGTCATCAGGTCGAGCACCGGCACGATAAAAATACCCGGACTGGGCGTGACCATAAGTCCCGGACCGGGCAGCCAGGGATATATAACCAACGTCGAAGGGGTCCTGAACAGAATCAAGGAAGTGTTAACTTACGCCATCGAGTCCTCCCCGTCGCCAAAGCGGAGGGTGGCTGAGAGGAAGCTCAAAAAAATAGAAGAAATGATTCAGGGACGAGCAAGGGCCAAAATAATCCTGATGGACCCATACGGGCACAGTGCTATCATTGACCGGAGATCCAAGAAGCGGAAGCTGACGAAGGGGGAAATAAAGTCGCTCACTTCTCTACCTTAGCCTTATAGTTTCAAGGTTGAGCGGAGCCCTAGTTTCCACTCTAAAGAGCTTGTGCAGTGCGGCGGCAAAGTCGGTGCACTTGGTATCGTCACCGTGAATACTTATTATCCTGTCGGGCTTTGGCGACAGCCGCCTGATGTAGTTGAGCAACTGGGCGCGATCAGAGTGGCCGCTGAATCCCTCGACCGTCTTAACCTCCATGTTGACTTTGACCTCCTCGAGCTTTCCCTTCTCACCCTGCATCGGTATCTCCCGCCAACCCTTCTGGATCCTCCGCCCCATGGAGCCCTCGCCCTGATAACCCACGAAGATCAAGGTGTTCTTGGGATCTGGGGCTAGATGTTTAAAGTACTCCAGAACCGGACCGCCGGCCATCATGCCGGCCGTGGAGAGAATAACGGAGGGCTCACCTTCTATTATCTCGGCCCGCTGGTCAGGACCGGACACTTTGGTAAACATGTCGGAAAGAAACGGGTTCTCATCCTCCTTAAAGATCAGCTCCCGCAGCTCCTGCGAGAGATACTCAGGATAGGCGGTGTGGATGGCGGTTGCCTCCCAGATCATGCCGTCCAAGTACACCGGTATGCCATCTATGATCTTGCTGCGCCTGGCACTTTCCAGCAGAACCATGATCTCCTGAGCCCTGCCGACAGCAAAGGCGGGTATGAGCACCTTGCCGCCGCGCTTTATCGTCTCCAGCAACGTCTGAATGAAGGCCTTCTCAGCATCGGTCCGATAAGGTTGAATATCCTCGGAGCCTCCATAGGTGCTGTCTATGATCAGCGTTTCTACCCTGGGGAAGCTGTAAACGGCCGGTGAAAAGAGCCGCGTTCTGTCGAATTTCAGGTCGCCAGTGTAGACGACGTTGTAGAGCCCGTCGCCGATGTGAATATGAACCACCGAGGAACCCAAGATGTGTCCGGCGTTGTGGAAGGTGATTCTTATATCGGGGGCAATGTCCGTAACATCCCCATAGTCTAAAGTGATGCAGTGGGAGAGAAACGAACCGATATCCCTCTTGTTGAAGGGAAGTTGTTTCCCCTCGCGCTCGGCGATATCCAAATAATCGATCAGAAGCAACACGGCAAGGTCCCGCGTCGGTGGAGTACAGTAAACTGGCCCGTCGAAGCCGTACTTGAAGAGATAAGGTATGAAGCCACAGTGGTCGAGGTGAGCGTGAGTGAGAACCAAGGCGTCTAACTCCGGCAACCTGACCTCTGGAGCCTCAAGATGGGGAAAGGCCTTGTCATCAGAGGCCACGTTGACTCCACAGTCCAGCATCACCTTGCTCTCTGGTGTCTGTAACAGGAAACAAGATCTTCCGACCTCCCTAGCCCCGCCCAAGGCCGTGAGCCTCACCCAGCCATCCTTGGCCTTCTGCTCGCGGTGGATGCGTCTGCCGATCCTCCTCAAGATCTCGCGCCTCTCGGCTCCTCCGTAAATCATCGAAAGCCGAATGTTCCGGACGATGTCCGACTTTATCGGCGGTGCCCGGATGACCTTCGGCGTCCAGCTTATCTTGTGCATTATCTCCCTGAGCAGAGCTCCACCCTTCCCAATGGCGACGCCGGGTTTCTCGGCCTCGATCGTCACCTCGCCGACATCCTCGCTGAAGATGATGTCGGTGATATTGGCCTCGGCGGGCACCAGTTC
>JAWCKT010000033.1:3985-10110 GCA_038851515.1 Hadarchaeum sp. (SeqCode) | reverse complement strand
CGAACTTACCTGATTCTTTAAACTTCTTCACCGCGGCGGCAATGGAACCCACCAACTTCAGATGGTTGTCCTTAATGAGAACTTGGTCGCTCAAGTTGAAACGATGGGGGTAGCCGCCGGCGATCTTCACCGCGCGTTTATCGAAATAATTTAGCAGCGGTGCCGTTTTCCTCGTCGCCGCGATTACCACCTGGGGGCTCTTCTTTCTTGCCAACTCGATCAGCTCACGCGTTGCCGTGGCTATGCCGCTCATACGCATCATCAAATTCAGTGCCACCCTTTCGGCGGCCAGTATCTTTCTCGCCGGGCCTTCCAACTTCATAATCACTTCATCGGGACGGATGCTCTCCCCATCGCGACGCAGAATTTTCACCCTAACGCCGACTTCCCTGAAGACCATCGCGGCCTCCCTCACACCAGCCAGCATCCCGCTCTGTTTTGAGATAATTTCAGCCTTAGCGCGGAGCTTCGAATCAATCAGAACGTTTGAGGTTACGTCTCCACTTCCCAAGTCCTCGGACAGCATCTCTCGGATTTTTTTTCTCACATAGTTTTCAGTCACGCGTGGCCCTCCCTGAGAGCTCCAACATCCTTTCCGTTGCCAGCCGAGCTCTTGCGGCGATTTTAGGAGGCACGGTCACGACATGTTTCATGCCGCGCAGGGACTCGTAAATCTTTTGTAAATCGTGTTTCTTCATCTGCTGACAGACGGCAGTTTCCAGGGCAGGTATGAATTCCTTTCCTGGGAATTCCCGCTTGAGGCGCTCCACCATACCTACTTCGGTGGCGATGATGAACCTTTTTGCCGGTGAGGCCTTAGCTCTGATCAGCATCTGGCTGGTGCTGCAAATGTGGCTGGCCAGCTTTTGCACTTCCGGGTCACATTCCGGGTGAACCAGAACCTCAGCATCCGGAAACCTCTCCTTTTTGAGGAGTATGTCAGCAGGAGTGAACATTCTGTGAACATAACAATAACCGAAATCGGGTAGCGGGATAATCTTCTTGTCTGTTCTCTGCTGAACATACCAGGCCAAGTTTTTGTCGGGGCCAAAGATTATTTCCCCCTCATCAAGAGCATTAACTATCTGGGCCGCATTGGCCGAGGTACAGACAACATCGGCCTCGGCTCGAGTTTCGGCAAGAGTATTGACGTAAAGGACCACCGCCGCCCCGGGATGTTTTCGCCTAGCCTCGATGACCATATCAGGAGAAAGTTGAGCGGCCATTGGGCATCGGGCGTCTGGGTCCGGAATCAAAATTGTTTTATCTGGATTCAGCATCGCCGCGGTCTGGGCCATGAAATCAACTCCGGCAAAGAGCACCACTTTCCCCTTTACCTTGGCGGAATACCTTGCTAAATCAAGCGAGTCCCCGATATAGTCCGCAAGTAGCTGTATCTCCTCCCGCTGATAATTGTGGGCGAGGATGATGGCCTCACGCTTGGCCTTAAGCCTCAAAATTTCGTCCCGAAGTTGTCCTTGCTCCATACTGACACTAAGAAAACAAGAAGGCAAGGGTTATTAACTATGTGCCAACTCGAACAGTCTCACTTAGATTTTTCAAAGTTCGTGCCGCTGAAAGTGCTGCCAGATAGCTAGTCCTAGGTGAGTCCGGAAAGGGCACATTGAACGATCTAGTTAAGAGTTCGCCCGCTTCGCCGCGAATTCTAATCTCGTGGATATTCCTTTTTATTCGTGGGTCGGCAACAATCCTCACCAATGTCCTGTCAAAGCCGACACCAGCCAAGCTCAAGGTGGCGGCCACGTTGACGCTGGCCGGAAAGAGCTTCACAGCCTCACGCGCCGTTCCGCTAAAGATCGTCTTCGGTGCCTTTAGCCCGCTTAGCTTTATTCCTTTACTTTTGAGGTATTCGTTATTTTTAAAAGCACAAGGAGGTTTTCGTGTTGTCAGCCTCACCTCTTTAATTTCCCGTAGCGACGAGGACTTTGCTCCGTCAATTCCCACCACGGCACCAGAGGGGATGTAGATTTTCCTGCCCAGATCCCTAGCTTCAGTTTGCAGGCTGTGGAAGAGTCCCTCATCGGAAAGAGCGCCCACACTGAGGATGACAAGGTCTTTTCCGGACCTGAGGATGCCCAGCGAATATTGCCTCACCGCCTCTTGGGAAGCGGCCTCGACAACTATGCCGACGTCCTCATCCTCGTAAATTTCGGCCGCACGGCGCAAAATTCTGGGCTTGTTTTTTAAACTGGAAACCAACCTTCTACAGCGCTCCAGCTTCAAATCATAGACCCAGCCCAGCTCAACCCCGCCAGCTTCACCTGAATCGATCATCCGTGCCAATGCCGCGCCGATTGCGCCACAACCTATCAGGCCAACCTTCATCTCATCCACCAAAATTTCAATCCCATTGATCATTCTTCCATTGATGATATCCCAGTTACTTTAATCTGGTCTCCTAAAAGCGATTTCCAGAAGTTTCCTATATTCTGCATTATACTTGAAAAACCCAAAGGCAAGTATGAGGTAGCCCAGGTCCCAGAGAACGTCGATGATGTGGCCGCCCATATAGACGCTAAAAATAAAGGAGTAGAGAACATCTGCTACAGCTATCAATAACAGGGCGACCAAAATTGAAATCCACAGCTTAAAAAGCTCTTTTCCTGGAATGTGGACCAGCGTGGTGATGAGAGCGATCAACAAAAAAGCATCACCAACGATATAGCCTGCTGTGGTTGCCTTCTCCATAGGAGTAATGTCGACCGCTGTGAGGGTTGGTATCGAAAGGTAAGAAAAGACGATCAGGATAACCGCCGACAGGGCCAGGTTTAAGATCTGCCTTACATGACCGTGCTTCATTTTTGTCGAGTTCCAAACGAATAAAATTCCCAGCATAAACAAGGGATAGCCGGCAATCCAAAAAACATCAGCAATGCTGACCACTGGTGTTTCAACGTCGAGAAGAATTCCATATAAACTCCAAGTTAATTCTCCGAGAAACCAGAATAGTGTCCCTGCCGTCAAGAAAATCAGGGCCCTGCCCCTGATGTTGGAGATACCGTGCAGTTTACAGGAGATGGCACCAAGTATTACTGCAAGCAGCGAGAAAGATACAGTAATGGTATTGCTAACGAGGGAAAAGCCGTCACCTAAAGGCTGAAAAATGTGAAGAAGCAAATCAACTGCAAAGGCGAACGCTAAGCCTACGGTAACTAACCCAAGTCGTTCCATATATATCCTGAAGGAATCATTTTTTTAGGTTTAAATGCTATTGTTTAAAATGCAGGGACATTTTCCCTTAATCTGGCTCCCACTTTCAACGGGTTAAATCCTTCTTCCATCACCTTCAGGTAAGGCGTGACCCCGCGCTTGATGAACCCGATGAAAACCTTCTCCAGCATGATTCTATGGACAAGCGACCTGAATTCATCCTTGGCAAGTTCATCGATCCATTTCAGGTCATGTTTCACACAAGTGGCCAAAAGTTTCCAATGTTCTGGCATCATGTCGTTAACGGTAAATCTCTTTTCTTCACCGAGCACCCCTAGTGGCACGAAAAAGAGAGGAACGATGAGGGATTTGTAGTCTTTCAGTTCCTCCACCAGTTCCATCGTCTTGACGACATCTTCTGGTGTTTCCCCGGGCAACCCCATAATCAGCGTTGAACAGGGCACCCAATAATTATCGTGCAACAGCTTGTGGGCTTCAACCACCACCTCCGGCCACTGCTCGGGCTTGAAAGGCGCCACCTTTCCCCTCATATGCCTCTCCAAGAGACGCGGCGATCCTGTCTCTATTCCAACCTGCCCTGCGATCCAGGGTATTTTCCTGTTCGGAACCTCCATGAGCTCTCTCAGCCGTTTTATCAGCTCCGGTTTTGCCATAACTGAAGCAAAGGCAAAGTGGGAGATGTAGGCCCCCCAGCCGGTGACCTTTTTCACCTCTTCAAACAGTTTCAGGACCTTGGTTTCATCTGGGAGGATCCCCTTCGCCCCGTATCTCAGCACGTCCTCGGCGTGCAGTAGAATTCTGTCAAGCCCGGCATCAAGGTTGACCTTAACCTCCTCCAGAATTTTGTCGATTGGTCTGCATCGATAATTACGGAGGGTGGGAACACAGAATTCACAGCCCCTGCCGCAACCCCGGGCGATTTCGACGATCCCATTCACTGTAGCATGTTTTATAGATGGAATCTCCTCAACTGGCACCACTTCACCCTCAACAATCCTCGGGAGAGTCTCGCCTTTCAACGCTTTTTCGAATACCTTCACTGCAGTTCTTTCTCCCTCACCCACAACCACGCAATCTATTCCCAGTTCCTTTCGCACCGACTCATCCGCCAGCTGCCACGCTCCAGGGCCGCCGACTACCGTCTTCAGACCATACTCCTCAATGATTGGGTTAGTGACCAGCTTCTGGAAGAAGATTGCCGAATAGGTCTTCTTACCCATCAGATCAGAAAAAGTGCTTGATGCAGGCCCCATTCCCAGGGGATCGTTAGAGGTAATGCCTAGCACCTTGGTTTCATCGCCGATTACCTTGTCCAAGTGGTCTGGATGTGCCACCACCACATCAAAGCCCCGCTCCAGAAGGGCCGCCTCTATCTTTCTTGTCCCTCCAGGAGCATATTTTACCACTCCATTGTGATGAGGTAGCGGTGGACAGATTACCAGCCTGTATAACCACTCTGGCACTATCTCTGGGGCGCAGGCGGCAAAGCCTAGGAACTCGGAACCACGGTAATCGCTCATCAGGGAGTACTCGGCGGTCAGGACTATCTCACTCAGAGCGACCACCTCGATTATAAAAATAGCCGCTGAGATATCACGACGGCCTTTTTCACCTCGAGATCTTTTTCAGATTGTCCAACCGTCTGTGTATCTCACGTTTCACCGCCCGGATGAAATCATCGGAATGCAACCGGAAGTAGCGATAGGCTAATTGCCCTCTTTCCGTCACCGAAATTTCTCTCTGAACTAGCTTTAAATTGACCAGCTTCTTCAGATGTTCCTTCACAGCCCGCTCCGATCTTTTCGTACCGGCGACAATCTCAGCCACCGAGAGTTTTTTCTCGGTTCGCGCCAAGAGGTCCAAAATTCTCTTTCCCGTGGACTTTATCCCCAAAATCTTTGCCGCCTCATGAATCATGCCCTCGTTCATAGCCCTACCCCATATGATGATGGTAAACATGTCGCTTATAAATGCACACGAGTGCAAAAATATCTGCACCGAATATTAAAGGGACAAATGTTTTAGGTTACGCAGATGACTTTACAATAAATCCAGGTGGGCAGATGAAAGCAGCGGTAATCACAAGGGTTGCTCCCGTTGAAGAGAATCCACTAAAACTCCTAGAGCTGACCGATCCCGTCCCTGTCAACAATCAGGTTCGGATCAAGATATCCGCTTGCGGAATCTGCCACACCGAGCTGGATGAAATCGAGGGAAGGGTGCCACCGAAAAGGTTTCCCATGGTGCCTGGACACGAAATAGTGGGACGGGTGGAAAAACTTGGCCCCCAAGCTTCCAAATTTAAGGTGGGTGACCGGGTGGGGGTGGCCTGGATCAACTGGTCATGTGGAAGATGTCACTTCTGCCTCGCCGGTGCGGAAAATCTGTGCGCTGAGGCGAGATGGACGGGCAAGGATGAAGATGGAGGTTATGCCCAGTATACTGTTGTCTCCGAGGATTTCGCTTACCCCATACCAGAGCGATTTACCGACTTCCAAACCGCACCACTGCTTTGTGCCGGAGTTATAGGCTACCGGGCCCTGAGGCTCTCAGGGATGACGGATGGAAAAGTTCTCGGTCTTTATGGGTTCGGTGCTTCGGCCCACATCGTCATTCAGGTGGTCAAACACCTTCAACCCAATTCAAGGGTCTTCGTCTTCACCAGACCAGGACAAACTGATCATCAGGAACTGGCCCGGAAGCTGGGTGCCGACTGGGTTGGAACTACAGGTGACACTCCTCCGGCCAAGCTTGACTGTGCCATCGATTTCACTCCTGTGGGCGAACCGGTTCGGGAAGCGCTGAGAAATCTGCAGAAGGGAGGAAAAGTCGTGGTCAATGCCATCAGAAAGATAACGACCATTCCTGAGCTGAACTACGCCGAGCATCTCTGGTGGGAAAAGGAGCTGAAGAGCGTTGCCAATGTGACTCGG
>JAWCKT010000033.1:0-3975 GCA_038851515.1 Hadarchaeum sp. (SeqCode) | reverse complement strand
CGATAAGGCCCGAGGTCATGTTGTTCGAACTGGATGAAGTAAACGAAGCCCTATTTTTGCTCAAGCAGGGAAAAATCCGTGGTGCTGGTGTCCTTAGGATAAAGTAATCGTCCCATCAACTTCTTTTAAGTTTGGCGACAGTGAAATTCAAGATTCCGAGTCTTTTTTACCTCTTCCAAATCTTATTTGGCCAGCCTTTGATGCCATTCAATCTGGCCTTGAAAGATTAAAATTTTAGCAGATGTAAATGTTCTTGGGAAGAGAGTATCTTGATGGTTTAATGATAGCAACTATTCTCAAATGTGCTATGGCCAGAAGATGGAAAACCGCCATCCTCAGCGTTACCTCCGCCTGCAACTGCAGATGTTCGATGTGCAACATACCAAATCTGCCCCTCAAAAATCTTCCTATCGAAGCTGCCTTTGAACTCCTGCGCCAGTGTGTGAAGAATAAAGTAGCATTTCTCTCTGTAACTGGCGGAGAGCCTTTCCTCTACCCCCATCTTTCAGCACTGGTAAAGAGAGCCCACGACTTGGGTATCTTCGTGCACATAGCGACGAACGGCACCTTGCCAAACAAAATCAGCGAAGTAAAAGGTCAGGTGGATGCAATCGGATTCAGCATCGACAGTCACATCAGCTCTGAGCACAATCGAAACAGAAGACACCACGGTGCTTTCGAAAAGTGTTTGAAAGGTGTGGAATATTGCAAAGAGCTGGGCATAAGGGCCTTTGCCAACACCCCGCCCAATCAATACATCATCGAAAAGATAGAGGAGTACACCAGATTTATAAACAATGAACTTGGTATCCCCGTGGGCTTCTGCTTCCCAGAAACCAAAGGTGGGGAATATTTTTCGAAGTGCGACAGCATCATCAGCGGCTTGAAGAGTGAACAGATAGCAAACTTCTTCAGTGCCGCGCTCAGGCTGAAGAGATCTGGTTATGATATCATCAACACCGACATCTTTTTGAAGGAGGCGATGGACTACGCAAAGGGAAATTTTAACCAAACGAGCCGTTGTGGCGGCGGACGCGTCGTTTACTGGATTGATTGGTCAGGGAACGTTCACCCCTGTTTTAATAAAAAAGCGGTGTTGAACAGGGACATGAGCTGGCAAAAGTACAATCCATCTGGCTGTAACGATTGCTTCGTTCAATGTTTTAGGGAACCGTCTTCATTTGTTTACAATCTGCCCTACTCGCTTAAGGACCTGAAAACTTGGAAACGTTTTCTTATGAAAACCACCGAGTCCAAGTAATAACTCATCTTTTAACCCGAGACGAGTTCCAGAGTTGAATTTAGGGAATCTATTGAGGGATAAAAATTTTCCACGCTCTTGTCATGGTAAGTTCTGATGTCCTTTATCTTAAAATCATCAACCACCGCTTCACCACTTTCTCGTATATTTTCGGCCTAGGCTTCGCTACAAGACTTACACCGCCCGCATGGTCAAAGTTTTCGTGGAAGAAATTTTTTGATTTTAAACTACTTGTTCAGCCAAGTTTACCCTCCTGGTGTTCCATGATACGGAACGTCTCTCCAGAGGGCGCTCCACCAATCCTCCTCCGTTATCGTTTCACCTCGAACGAGAATCTCCAACACCTTTTTTAGCAATTCATGATGTCTCTTCTCGTCCGAAAGTATTGCATCTAAAAGGAGCTTAACTTTTTCATTTTCGATACTTGGCATAACTTCGCTGATTTTTTGAATTAGTGCTGCCTCTAATTTTATGTGTTTTTTCACGAGTTCCTTTTGTTTGTCGAGATGCTCCTGTGAAAGGGCGCGAGTAACACCAGTTAATAACTTAATGGCCGCATCGTACATTTCGGCGTGTTTTTCCGAATCCAAGGATATACTTTTAAGAGCTCCCTTAACGGCTGGATTTCCAATTTCAGCCAATGCGCGGTTCAGCGAGAGAGTGATCTCCTTTTCGATCTTAATTTGTTCCGCAATGAAACTTACTAAGGCTTCCTTTGATTTCAAGGATTTCCCATAGTTATTGTAAATTCGTTGGATAAATATTTTGCAGAAACCGGGAATCACCGAGAATGCAAAAATCGATAAGGTCAAAAGATATTAGACGGAGGACAAAAAGCCTACCAGGAAATACTTATGAAGTTGGTGATTAATTGAAAAAGTTTACATCCATAATCGCCGTGACGGTCTTAGTGATTTCCCCAGCAGGAATGGCTGGATATTTACTAACGACGGGAAAAACCAGCTCTCAGAGTTCAAAAATTCGCTGAGTAAAACGGCATTGGCATTGAACTCGGACAAATAGCCCCGGACTAAAATAAGTTCACGGCTATCTGCGCTTCCAACCCGGCTAATGCGATTTTACCGAGATGTCCTAGAATTTGAAAGCAAAAAAGGTTTGGTGGGGCCGCCGAGATTTGAACTCGGGTCACCAGCACCCCAAGCTGAGAGGCTAGACCAAGCTACCCCACGGCCCCCTGAGGATTAACTACCTTTTAATATAAGAAAATACAGCTTCACTCGATCTAGCCGATTCACGATTTTATCACGCGTATTATATTCTCATGCGTCTCGGCCGGTGGCGGCACCGTGTTGACTATGAAGACATCCGATTTTTCCAAGAGCCTTTCGAAGAAATTCTTTCGCAAAGACATCTTCCTAGCATCCCTGACCAGCTGGTGGGGGTTACAGAAATCGTTGGCAAGTAGGTATTCTAGCCCTTCTTCAGGCGAAATTCTGTAGACTAGCCTCTCATCTGAACTATCCCTCTTTAACAGGATGATCTTCCTAATTGTGGTCATGGGGATCACACCTCCTGAGCCGACTATCCATCTCACGTTTACCACTGCCCGACCCTTCTCGTCAAAGTGCGACCTTTCTACAAGCGGTAGATATTCACCCCAGATCTTGCCGATGTCGGCCTCGATGTAGCAGTTCTTCTCCGAGCCGAAGGCCTGATGTCCTCGATCAAACAACCTCACGAAAAACCAGTCGTCCGAGATCAGCCTTGCCTCAGGATGTCTGAGGAGCCCCCAGGAGTGCGTCGTCTTTCCTGTACCAGAAGGCGCGATAATGCAAACACCGGTGCCACCAAAGTCTATCGCCGCACCGTGAACCGAGTAAATTCCGTGCTCATCCTCGAGAACGTCACCGGCCACGGCCAGCGCGATGCTCTTCACCCACCCATAGTAGTTCACGTTGGTGAGAAAGGCGGTGTTGGTGTAGGGGTCGTACTTGACGTTCAGTTCGCCGCCTTGTTCCCTCAGCACGATAAGGCGGCCGTGGGAGCGGATGTTCTCGTCCATCGTGTAGAAATTTTCCTCCCACCGGTCCTTGATCTCCTCAAGCTCGGTGAGCAATTTTATGCAGCAGCCGTAGATGTTGGCCTTCTTGGTGTAGAGGTAGCGGTGCAGGTTCTGGTTGAAAATTTCGTCCTTTTCCTCAGGGGTGATCAGCTCAACATTGTAAGGCGACATTGCTCTCCCAACCATTTTCACTTCGGCCTGGTGTATCCCCAAGTTTCCAAAGCCCGCCTTAGCTCCTGGTGCGTCTTGGCATATTCGCCTAACGGGATCCCATCCATAGTAGCCTCAATCGCCTGCCGGAGTGCTCTGGCCCCAGCGCGGCCGCCATCAGGGTGTCCCCAAATGCCGCCTCCGATCTGGATGAGGATGTCGTGACCCAAGAGCTTCATAACCTGCGGGACCAGGCCTGGATGAAGTCCGCCGGAGCTGACCGGAAAGACTGGCCTAAGCCCGCACCAGTCCTGCGGCAAGAACCCATCAGATCCATTTACCCGGTCGCTGGTGATTGTTTCTTTGAGCGCGAGCACCTCTTCTTTGGGCGACTCCAGCTTACCCACTACTGTGCCCACATGGAGCTGGTCAACACCTTGCAACCTAGCTACCTTGGCGACCACGCGCATGGACATGCCGTGTTTTGGGTTCCTAGTAAAGGCCGCGTGGAAGGCCCTGTGAGCATGTAGAGCTAGGCCCA
>JAWCKT010000032.1:0-10193 GCA_038851515.1 Hadarchaeum sp. (SeqCode) | reverse complement strand
AGGTGGCCCCTAGCAGCGGCTAGTTTTTTCTCCTTTAATGCGGCAATAGCTGATCTTATAGCCAACCTTCGTTCCTTTTTGTTTATCCTCTCCAAAATTCTCTTCTCAACCCTGGGAGGATGAGCTCTCCTACCGCCGACCGCATGTGGTGCAAACGCGCCCATTCCTGCTGCAGGATGCTTGGTGCCTTTGACCCTTCTAATTCTAGAAACACCAAATCCCTTTCCCCATGTCTCGGCAGATGTTCTCTTCCCGGCCATAGGATCCGACCCCCAGGGTTGAATTCTGGCCGACTGTGCAGCTAGCACGGCCCGCCTGATCACGTCGGGTCGGATCTCTGTATCAAAAATTTCCGGAAGATCTATTTCCTCTACCGGCTTGGCATCAAGGGAAAAAACAGGGACCTTCATAACTATGCCCCCTGTTGGGAAGCTGTGCTTATGTAAGTAAGAGAAGGCACCGAAGTCGCGGCTCCATGATGTAACCTCACGGGACGTCTCAGTTGAATTAATCTTTTGGTCGGTCCTGGAACCGAACCAGCAAGAACGATGAAATCTCCCCTGACTGGGCCATAACGGAGAAAGCCACCACTGGGCGTGACCTCCTTACCATCGTTTCCTATCTTCAAAATTCTCTTGTTGAAATCGGTGCGCTGATGGTATCCCATCTGACCTGCCGCCGGGACTGTCCATAGAATTCGAGGTGGAGACCATGGACCAAGAGTACCAACCTGTCTTCGCCCCTCCTCGCTCTTTCGTGGCAATATCTTGACGCCCCATCTTTTAACCGGACCTTGGAAACCTTTACCCTTCGTGATCGCCAAAACATCAACGAATTCACCCTCCTTAAAAACATCCGCCGGGCGAACCTGCTTGCCCAGTAAATCCCTAGCATAATTCCAGCGCTCCTCAACTGAGTTGCCGCCAACCCGGATCTCCACCAAATCCGGCTTTTTCTTTGGCACACCAGTTGCTCGTGGTTGGGTGCAGGCTAAAACGCGGACCTCATTAACTTTACCAGACTTAACCAATGCCTCGGCCTCTGCAAGGGCTTTTTGAACATCGTATTTTTTGGGCTTGCGAATCAAGCGATAGAGTTCCTTAGGAGCTTCACCCGACCAGACCTCATCCACAGCTCTTAGTCCTCTGGAGCTCTCCTGATAGAGCCTGATCGCACAAACTACCATCGGCGGAGCCTCGATCACAGTGGCCGGAAGACAAATCTCCTGTCCCTTGGTCATCGATCCCTTGCGATCATCAATCATGAAGAGGCTTACCATTCCTGCCTTATAACCCGCAAATCCCTGCAAACCCAACCTAGCTTCCGCTGGCCAAGCCCTCACACGAGCCACGGGACTCTTGGCCCTTACCCTTGGCATGTAGGCCAATGATCCCCGTCTTGGGTGGTGTGCCCGCTTTCCCATTTTTTATCCCTCTATGAGCGCATTCAGCAGCGAGAGCGTGGCGATGAGTGCCTCTTCAGTCCGGACCGTGGCCGTGCCCTGGTTCGGTACTGCATTCACAATGACGTCGAACAGAGCCGAGGCTTCGACGCCCTGTCGCCGGCATATCTCGAAGAGCCCGGCATAAGGCCCCCCGAAAGCCACCGCCATGCTGCGAGGTTTGCTACTCTTTATCGCCTGCACGGCTTCATATAAATTTTGCCCTCGCCTCGATGTACCAATGTAGTAATCGGATTTAACTGCTTTTAAGCCCTCCGTGAGGCTTTTGGCGCGTGAAATTTTGAATCCCCAGTACTCATGAATCTCCTCACGAGGCACTGGTACCACTTGGACGAAATTTCCCTCGCGATTACCAAGTCTCACCGTCAACCGTAACTTTGGGGGCAACTCTCCATGGTAGATTCCCTTCATCGGCAGCCCTATCTCTAAAACGCTCCTTTTTCCCGACTCAATGACGACTCCATCACGATAGTCACCCTTTTGATTTCTCTCGCTCTGGAGCGGATGATTTGGCGTCCGCAGCGGAGAAAGCAAACCAGCATACCTAAGTTCACCGGTATGGGGAAAAAGGAACTTACGTAAATACTGCGGAGTTTCAAGATAACTCAATAGGGTCTCAATAGTTCTAGCTTGTCTCTCTTGGTCACGGACATTGGGATCATCGTCATTGTAGATACATACCCTAACCACTCGGAAGATTGCCAGTGCCCGCCCCACCATACCTACCTTAAAAGTCATCTGTCGAAGGTCTGAAGAATCAGCTACCAAAGAGGCTGGTAACAAGACTGAAATTTCTGGATTAGAAACCATTATCAATCAGCCTTTTGCAACTCCTATTGGCACCAGCCTTGCCACTTTCCTAGCAATGCCGGCTCGGTGGGTTATGTCAACCACCCTATCGATGTCCTTGTAGGCCTCAGGTGCCTCTTCAGCGATTACCGAAATCTTGGCGGCCCTGACGACCTTTCCCTCAGATTCCAGCTTGCGCTTAATTTCCTCTCCTCTAAAGTGCTTCAGTGCTGCGGTCCGACTCATGTGCCGTCCAGCGCCGTGGGCAGTAGAGCCAAAGGTCTCCATGTAACCTTGTTGGGTACCGACCATCACATAGGAAGCCGTTCCCATATCCCCTGGAATCAGCACGGGTTGACCCACATCGCGATAGATTGAGGGTACTTCAGGATGCCCGGCGGGGAAGGCCCTTGTGGCGCCCTTCCGGTGAACACAGAGTTTTTTCTTTTCCCCATTCACCTCGTGCTCCTCGATCTTGGCGATGTTGTGCGCCACATCGTAGACGATGTACAGTCCCAAAGATTCGGCATCCTTCTTCATAACCTCCTCAAATGACTGCCTCACCCAGTGGACTATCATCTGTCGGTTAGCCCAAGCGAAATTGGCGGCGCACCTCATCGCCGAAAGATAAGCTTGGCCCTCGGGAGAGTTTATGGGAACATTCACCAGCTCGCGGTCGGGCAGAAAGATGTTGTACTTTTTCACGGCCCGCTCCATGGTGCGGAGGTAATCGGAGCAAACTTGGTGCCCCAGACCTCGAGAACCGGTGTGAATCATTACCGTTACCTGGCCCTCGTGGTCTATGCCGAACTTCCGGGCCACCTCAGGGTCAAATATCTTGTCAACCGTCTGGATTTCGAGAAAATGATTTCCGCTACCTAGGCTGCCGAGCTGAGGATAACCTCGTCTCTTGGCCTCGGCGCTAACATCCTTGGCAGAAGCCCCAGGCATCTCGCCCCTTTCCTCAAGGCGATCTAGGTCCTCTTCCCAACCATATCCATTCTCCACGGCCCATCTCGCTCCCATCTCCAGAACTTGGTCGAGCTGAGAATGAGTCACCTTAACCTTGCCCTCACTACCCAAACCTGAAGGAACGTTCCTAAACAGTGAATCCACGAGCTCACGAAGTTTTGGCGTTACATCGTTTTTGTCCAGTCCCGTGCGCAGAAGACGGACGCCACAGTTGATGTCATAACCAACTCCACCTGGACTGATAACGCCGGACCCGACATCCGTGGCAGCCACTCCTCCGATGGGAAAGCCATAGCCCTGATGACCGTCAGGAAGTGTTATCGAGTAGCGGCAGATCCCCTGGAGTGAGGAAACGTTGGCGGCCTGTTCCAGCGTAAGGTCCCGCCTCATCTCGCTGAGCATCTCCTCATCCGCATAGATTCTGGCGGGGACGCGCATCCAGTGCTTGTAATCTTTGGGTATCTCCCATCTCAATTCATCTATCTTCCTTATCGCCCCCTTCCACGGACCCGCGGCTGAAACAGCGCCTTCTTCCACAGTTACACCCAGTAGAGATAGCGGAAGCCGTTAAATTAACTTTTGCTTCAAAATGGCCCGGTCAGATATCAACCACGGCTTGGACATAGGTGCCGTCTTTTTCCTGTCCCACTTCCATCAGATGATAGGTGACCGCTTTCACCGCCGTCCGCTCCGGATGCTTAGCTGGATCAAATTTCTCACCCCAGACCTGGGCCGAAAGCTCGAGTCCTCCCCGCGTTTTTTCTATCCCCACCGTGAACCTTGAAAAGACCAAGTTTTCCGAGTCATGAAAATAGATTAGCCTGTCCAACCAGTCATAAAGGAGCGCCAGCTCATCTTCCGCCGCCAGCTCCACATCCCGCCTTACCTTGGGATCAACCTTACTAGTGTCAACCATGATTTCGAAAAGTGCCAGAGCCGCGTTCTCGAAGGCCTCAGCCAGATCGCGGCCGTATGCCCTGAAGCCTATGTCGCTGGGATGTTCTACCCAATCAAATTTTTTCATCAGGCACACCAATCCAGAGTTGGTTGGAAAGGCTCACAAATAACTGGGCGCCTTCGTTAAATATCCTTTTTAATAGCAGCCGGTTTCAGTGCCTTAAGGACCTCAAACCAGACCACGCTCGCCACACCCGCCACCAGACAGAGAAGCAGTTCAACGGGTTGAAGGGTAGCGAGCTTGAAAACTGCCTGAATCGCCGGGACGCAAAGCAGAAACAGGATGAAAATGGAGGTGCCGCCCAAAATCAGCCAGAGAGAAAGGTTCCTCTTACCGATGGAGCCGAACATGCTCCTCGACCAAGAAAGGTTGGTCAGGATAAGACAAACATTAGCTATGATGAGGGTGATAAAGGTAAGCGCCCGCGCTTTTTCCACTCCCATTCCGCTGTAGTGAGAAAACAAGAAGACGGAAAGGACAACGAGGAGCACCACTAGTCCCTGAAGGATGCCGAGGCCAAGTGTTCTTCTGGTAAACAGCTTCACCTTTGGATCTCTAGGGGGGCGCCTCATGACGTCTGGTTCTTCAGGTTGTGCCTCGAAGACCACCGAACAAGCGGGGTCGATTATCAGCTCGAGAAGGGCGACATGAACGGGCAGAAGGACCAAGGGCAGATTCAGCAGGACTGGTATTAAAGTGATCCCGGCTATCGGGACGTGGATGGTAAAGATGTAGACCATTGCCTTTTTAATGTTGTCATAAATCCTCCGGCCGAGTCTTACGGCCTGAACTATGGAAGAAAAATTATCATCGGTCAGGACGAGCGAGGCAGCTTCTCGAGCAACATCGGTTCCCCTCTCTCCCATGGCCACACCTATGTTCGCTGCCTTCAGAGCCGGTGCGTCGTTGACCCCATCCCCGGTCATGGCCACCACCTCGCCATTGGCCTTGAGCGCCTCCACTATTCTCAGCTTCTGCTCGGGCGTCACCCTAGCATAAACGTTTGAACTTCTCACGCACTCGCCGAGTTCCTCGTCGCTCATCTTTTCCAAGTCGTTGCCCGTCACAATCCCTCCATCGCATTTCAATCCGACTTCCTTGGCCACATGTAACGCCGTTCCGGGATAGTCTCCGGTGATCATCACGACCCTGATTCCGGCGCTGTAACACTCCTCTATCGCCTCCTTGACCTCAAGCCTCGGGGGGTCCTTAAATCCCAACAGGCCGATGAAGTCGAACCTGAAATCATGCTGCTCGACCGGAAGGTCTATCTTCTTAAAATATGCCTTGGCAACCCCGATCACGCGCAACCCCTCGTCGGCCATCCTCGCCACAGCCTTCGAGATCTCCTCCGATCTCTCCTCGCTGAGGTGACAGAGGTCGAAAACGGCCTCGGGAGCGCCCTTGGCCGCGATCACGTATTCTTCACCATCAGGGGAGCTCCAGACCTGTGACATGGCCAGCAGCTCCCTTGATAGCAGGTATTCCCTGACCAGCGTCCAGTCGCCGTGCACATGCTCGGTGTTCGCGATGTGCCTCTCGGACAGTTGGTTTATTGCCCTCTCTATCGGGTCAACGGCGTCTCTTCTGCTGGCGAGAACGGCGAACTCCAGCAGCCCGTGAAACTTCTCCGGCAGCGGTCTACTTTCATCGACATCATAGAACACGCCGTCAACGAACATCTTCCTGAGCGTCATCCGGTTCTGAGTTAAAGTTCCAGTCTTATCGACACAGAGCACCGTTGCCGCACCCAGCGTTTCCAAAGCCGCGACCCGACGCGTGAGCACCCTCTGTTTAGATATCCGCCAAGCACCGAGGGCTAGGAAGACCGTCAAGATAACTGGGAACTCCTCCGGGATAATCGCCATCGCAAGAGTAAGACCGGCCAGTATTCCATGAAACCAATCCAACCTAGTAATACCGTAAACTAGGATGACAATGATGCTGAGAAGAAGTCCGAGAAGTGCGATGTTTCGGACGAGCCTCCTGGTCTCCCTCTGCAGGGATGTATCCTCGGGCTTGAGACCCTCCAGCGACCTGCCTATCTTCCCCATCTCGGTGTTTAAACCGGTGGCGACGACCCTAGCATACCCGTAACCTTGGACCACCAAAGTACCCGAGTAAACGAACGGCTGATCATCCCCTCCCGGCCTTCCGATCCTAGCAACTCCATCCCATGCCTTTTTCCTCACCGGGGCTGATTCTCCCGTCAGCAGCGACTCGTCAACGAGAAGGTGCATCGAGTCTAGGACAATGGCGTCGGCGGGCACTCGATCGCCCTCCCTAAGCAGGAGCAGGTCCTCCCGAACCACCTCCCGACCTGGAATCCTGACCAGCTTTCCGCCTCGGATGACTAGGGCACGCGGACTGGAGAGGTTCCTCAAAGTCTCAAGCGCGCTTTCCGTCTTCCTCTCCTGATAAATGGTGATACCGATGATCACGAAGACGAAGCTCATCAGGACAAATGCTTCCTCCAAGTCACCGAGGAGCATATAGAGCGTTCCGATGGAGATCAGGAGAAGAAACATCGGCTCCTTGAGAACTCCCATGATTATCCTCAGGGCACCTCTCTTCTCGCCGCGTGGCAGCTCGTTGTATCCTTCTTCTCTAAGCCTTCTAGCGGCCTCCTCTTCAGACAATCCTTGGAGGCCAGCCAAATGGTTAAAATTATTTCCCATTTCTTGATAGTAGTGCGCTGTTTGCTTTTAAGGATATTGAAAATCCTTGTAACTTTTGGACTATCGAGCACTGCCCAATCGAGGAAAACTGTTGGCACGACAGAGTTTTGTTCCGATTCATTAGAAAAAGTCGCCGTTGGATTTTAGCGAGTCCCGATCGGTCACATCAAAAAATTAAATAAAGTGCATTTAGTTTAAGTTTGAGTATGAATAAGTCCATAGTTTTATTAACAGTCGTCATGGCTTTGATGCTCCTCACGGCATTTGTAGTATCTAATCTCGGACCTGAAGCAGGGAGGCAACAAAGAGGCCCTTATAGAATTTTCCCCGTGGATACGGCCCACAATATAGGATGGGCCGGTTTCATTTTATTTGTGATATCCGCTGCCTATTCGGCTTTAAAGAGGGGATTTCCAAGTAGCATCAAGCTTTGGCTTGGGGTACACTGCGCGATGGGGATACTGTCCATACTCTTGGTCGCATTTCATATCATCAATAAAATTCAAAGGATTGGGCCTCAATATTTCATCAGCTTCTTCGCTTTCTTCCTGATGCTGTTTGTGGTTTTCAGTGGAATATTAGGGAGATACTTAAGGATAAAAATCATTAAGGATTACTGGAGGACGCTACACGTGCCTATTACAATAATTTTCGTTTTCGTGCTCGCGGTACATATGTTGGAAAAGATGGGCTTCCTTTTCTAGCACTAGATTCCGCCAATTTATTATGGGTTGGCGCCGGGGAGGGGATTTGAACCCCTGCGGCCCGATGGGCCATACGCTCTCAAGGCGTACGCCTTACCTGGCTTGGCTACCCCGGCCCACTAACTACTGAAAATCTCGTGGATAAATTCTTACCTGAGCCGAGGCCCGCCTCACTTCGTCTTTATCGAGAAAAAGGCCACAGTCAGGAGGATAAATGAAATCCAGATGAGCAGAAAGCCAACCACCACTATGGTCAGGATAGCACCTATCAACATGATCGTTCCGGCGGTAGCGAACATCTGAACATCTGTTTTTTTGCTCAAGATGTTCAGCGTCCTTCTGAAATATATCACGGCAATAAGGACGCAGACGAAGATCACGACCAAAGCGGCCACGATACTGCCCAAGAAGGGCCAAAAGCCGGGAGTTGACATGCCCATGAACATGCGGCCCATGCCGGTCCAGTTGGGATTGAGGATATCAAACCCGAATTGAGAGAAAAACTGCAGCGCCGTCAAAATCACAATCACCAGCGCAACCAGTCCACCCACGACGGCAATCACAAAACCGTAAAAAGCATTGCTGAATATTTTCTTCTCCCTAAAATCCCTCGCCATGCCGCTCAGGGCAATGAGCAGCAGTATCAGCCCCACCAGTCCCAGCACCCCTGCTGCCGCACCCATCGCTATGGGCGACAAAACTACCAATAAAGCTCCCACGCCGCCCAAGTTCTTGTGAGATTCAAGCTTCATCGCTGCCAACTTAGTTTACTTAGAAATAAAGGTTTCCACGACCAAAAGATTTTTGACTTGGATGAGGAAAGTGATTCTGGAAAAAAAGCGCCGAGGTTAAATGCCGGTGGATAAACTCCCTTACTTTGTTGATTGGACTAGTTGGTGTGGAAGATGTATATCCGAATACCCGTAGATAGAATTGGGGCCGCCATCGGGCCTAACGGTGAGATAAAGAAGGAGATCGAGCGTCGCACCTCCGCCAAGCTCATCTTCGACAGCGATTCGGGCTGCGTGAAAATCGAGGCCGGGGATGACCCGCTGGGCGCACTAAAGGCCGAGAACGTTCTCAAGGCGATTGCCCGAGGGTTCAGCTCGCAGCGGGCTTTCAGGCTGTTCGATGACGATCAGCTCTTGGAGATTGTGGACATCACCGATTTCGCCGGGGACTCAGAACGCGCCATCACCCGGCTGAAGGGCAGGGTCATTGGCGAACAGGGAAAGACCCGAGAGACTATTGAGCGCCTGACCGACACTTACATTTCAATTTACGGAAAAACGGTTGCTGCCATCGGGAACGCCGAACAGGTGGCGGTGGCTCGAGAGGCCATTGAGATGCTGCTGAGCGGTAGAGAACACGCGACCGTCTACAGATTCCTAGAGAAAAAACGTCGAAATAACCAGAGGGGACCGCCGCAGTTCTGAGGCCCGAGTCTGGGATAACACTTTTATAGCAACTTTAACAACTTTACTATGATGAGTAAAGATACTAAAAACACTAAAGTTACTCTCAAGGTGGACGACGACACACACCGAAAGCTGCTCGAGGTGGTCTCGAAGCTTCAGATCAAGAAGGGCAGAAGGGTCACCATGGACGAGGCGATTAAGGAGCTGATAAACCATGCTGGATATTAGGTTGTGCTGCGGGGAGCGAACGCTGGCTTCATGGTGGAGAATAGTTTCAGCACCCCCACGCCCAAACTCGTTTATACAGGGCGGGGAAAATGGGGCTCCGGTGGCGGATCCATGAAGAGCCTTGCCGACGAACTTTTCGCCGATTTCAGGGAGCACAGCGTCAGCGAGTTCTTCCGCAGAAACGCTGCCATGCTCGGCTATACCGGCAAGATTCGCTCGCTGACTACGATCGTCCACGAAGGCGTGACCAACGCAATCGATGCGGCTGAAGAGGCCGGAATTTTGCCCAAAGTAACTGTTATGATAAAAAGGGTGAACGATGAACCTGAACATTTCAGGATCGTCATCGAGGACAACGCCTCAGGCATCCCGGAACAGTATATCCCCGACGTTTTCGGCAAGATGCTCGCTGGAACCAAGCTGCACCGAGCCATGCAACAGCGCGGACAGCAGGGCATAGGCATTTCCGGCTGCGTGATGTTCGGACAGATAACCTCAGGGAAGCCGGCGACGGTTGTGACCTCCACCGGCAATGGCGAGGTCGTTCGTGCGGATGTCATGATCGACGTTGACAAGAATCAGGGCAAAATCGTCAACAAGGAGAAGTTCAAGGAGAAGTGGCGGGGCACTAGAGTTGAGATCGAGGCGAAAGAAGTGGCTTACATGCGCTCCCGCTACGGTCCCTTCAACTACCTGCGCATGACCGCCATCGCCAACCCCCACGTGAGGATAACCTTCGTTGAACCCGACGGTACCCTCACCATCTTCGAAAATGCCACCGACAAGATCCCGGAGCGACCCAAGCCCATGCCCCTGCACCCCTGGGGGATAATGTCCGACGACCTGCTGGTGCTGGCCAAGCGCACCAAGGCCCGAACCGTTTCCGGGCTTCTCTCCACCGAGCTGTCCCGCGTGAGCAAGCAGAAGGCGGACGAGGTTTGCCGGCTCGCCAACGTCTCACCCGAAAAGAAGCCAGCGGAGCTG
>JAWCKT010000031.1:0-10204 GCA_038851515.1 Hadarchaeum sp. (SeqCode) | reverse complement strand
CGTTGAGCTGCGGACGACAAGGCGCCCCGTATGATCTAGATAGCTAATGCAGGAATGCGGTTCCAGAGCGCAGTGCTGGGCGTAGTGGTTCTTGATCGTGTGTTCGACCACGACGTCGGCCTCTTTCAGACCTCGTTCGGGGTCCCCAGTCTTAACTTCGATGTGGGCGCAGTGGTTGTGTTTTGGGTCATAGAAAAGGGGCAGCAGCTGTCGGCAGTCAGGTTCATCGTGGATTACTGGTGCTCCTTCCTCCATCGCCTTTTCCGGGTCGAAAACTGCCGGCAAAATCTCGTAATCGACCTTGATCAGGCGGAGAGCTTTTTCGGCGATCTCTTCAGTTTCTGCCGCCACGGCCGCCACGCGATCGCCAACGTAACGCACCTTGTTGTCAAACATGACCATGTCGTAAGGCGACGGCTCCGGCCAGCCCTGCCCAGCGCTCGTGTACAGCACACGGGGTACATTCTTGTAACAGAGCACCGCGTGAACTCCAGGCAGCGCCTCGGCCTCGCTGGTGTCGATGTTTCTGATGCGGGCGTGGGCGTGTGGGCTCCAGAGGATCCGCGCGTGGAGCATGTCTTCGAGCTTTATGTCGTCCGTGAACAGGGGTTTACCTCTCGCCAGAAGTGCTGCGTCGATTTTTTTGACCCTTTTACCCACTATTTTGAAGTCCCTCATGGGCTTTCACCCCTCATTCGCTTTGCAGCCAACTGGATGGCCGCGATGATCTTGACGTAGCCGGTGCAGCGGCAGAGATTTCCCTTTATTGCCCGCCTGATCTCCTCTTCAGTGGGATTTTGATTTCTATCCAGTAACGCCTTGGCCGAGATTATCATTCCCGGAGTGCAATAGCCGCACTGGATGGCCCCGGCGTCGATGAATGCCTGCTGGACAGGGTGGAGATTTTCGTCGGTACCGATGCCCTCGATGGTGGTGATGTTCTTTCCGTTCACGGCCACGGCCAGCATCAGGCAGGAGAGGACCGGCTTGCCGTCAAGAAGAACCGTGCAGGCACCGCACTCGCCGGTCCCGCATCCGTACTTGGTTCCCTTCAGGCCCAGCTCATCCCTTATCACATTGAGGAGCAGGTCATTCGGCTTGACGAGCACCTTTCTCTTCCTTCCGTTGACGGTGAATTCAATCTCACGCATCATCCATTCATCCTCCGACTCTCTCCAGCGCCTTAAGCAACGCCCGTTTTACCAGAACTTTGCCCACCTCGATTTTATATTCAGGAGAGGCGCGGATTGATTTGGAGCGACACTGAAAGCCCTGGCAACTGATTTCAGCCGCTTTGCCGACGATCTCCTCGTCCGGCTTTCTGCCTTCCAAGATTTTCTCCGCCTCCCTGGATCTGAGCAGCATGGGACCAATGCCGCCGCCGACTACGACCCTCGCTTCCTCGCAGATGCCGTCTTTGTTGAGCGTGACCCTTACGGCAGTGTTGACGATGGCCAGATCTTCTGAAGTTCTCGCCAGCTTGATGAAAGCCGTTCCCGAGCGTTCGGGCGGTCTCCTCACCGCAATCTCCTTTAGCAGTTCGTTTTTCAGCTTGGTTTTCCTCACGCCGACGAAAAATTCTTCAAGCGGTAGAATCCTCTCGCCATTGGCTCCCACTATTTTTAACTGGGCGTCGAGAGCCACCAGCGCTGGAGGCAGGTCAGCGGACGGGACGGCATTACAGATGTTGCCTCCGATGGTAGCCATATTTCTGACTTGCACGGTCCCCAGCTCCTCTACTGCTTCGCAGATGAGCCCATAATTTTCCCTAATCACCCGAGACTCCTCAATCTCTGCTAGGGTTGTCGCGGCGCCAATCCTGAGTTCCGTGCCATCCTCAACAATGCATTTCAGATCGGGAATTTTCATGATGCTCACTAAAACTTTAGGCTTGATTTTTTCCTGCTTCATATCAACCAGCAGATCGGTACCTCCGGCGATCACCTTGGCGTCATCGCCGTATTTTTGAATTAAGCTTATCACCTCAGAAATATTCACGGGCTCAAAATATTCAAAGTCACAGAGCAGAGATCTATTATAGGTCTTGATGATATTCTCCCCCTCCCATCACGATTCCTATCCAGATGTTGTCTCCATCCTTTAACTCTTTATTCAACGAGGCCAGTTTTTCGTTAACGAAGACGCGTAGGTGCTCGATTTCATCCTCCCTGAAGCCCACCTCCAGCAGCATCGATTTTAGGGTTGAATCTGGAGGCAGTTCCATCTCAAAAACGTTTTCCTCCCTCACCGGCCTCAGGCCGGGCATGAGTTCAACTTTGATTCGGATGCCCATTGAGATCATCTTTTGCAGATGATTTTCAACTTCTGTGTTTTTATGATTAACTTAGCCGAAACGGCCCGTCTGAAGTTTTACTCAGTTTCCTTTCAGACCTCAGCTAATTTCCTTATTCTCTTTAACCGTTTGCTGCGTTCACCCAGTTTGCCTCGCACCCTCAGCAAAGCCTGTCTTCTTTTCTCTGCCTTCAGCTTGGCTTTCTTCAGCTTTGCATGGGCGAGCTTCAAGGCGATCTCCTTTCTTTTAGCCTTAGCCCTAGCCTTGCCGAGTTTGATGGCCTTAGCCCTGATTATGGCCTCCTGCTGCTTTCTGGCCTGCTCAAGTTCTTCCAGCTTTCTTTCGTATCTCTTGACGGCGGCTCTCGTGTGGAGCCCGGCCCCAAGAAGAATTACCCCGAGGATAACACCGACTACCGCAGCCCGGTTAGTTGTGATCCAAGGGAAGATCCAGGTTTGGTTCGGTAAGTATCCCAGAAACACCAGCATCAGAAAAAGTACTCCTAGAAAGATAAGAAAGGCGCCGAGTCCGATGAGGGTGCTGCCAACCTGCCCTCTTTCGGCCATGAATCACCGATGAAGTTATAGTTTTTATAACATATATATTTGCCGCGAAAAATGTTAATTTCATGAGATCATTTAATCTAAAGATAATTTTTTGTATTGTTTTTGTTAAAAATAAATTAATATATAAAGAGAAGGAAACGATTAATTATGAAAGAGGATAAAAGAAGAAAAGTAACTCCTGAAGTTGTAAGGAAGATGCGGGAGCTGAGAAGCCAGGGCATGACTTATCAGAAAATCGCAAAGGAGCTCAATCTCTCCTATCTCACCGTTTATAAATATCTGAACGTGGAGAAATATCCTGAGGCCAGGATAGGGGCTGAGGAAGGGGCCACGCCTAGGACTGAGGCGGCCCCGGAGAAAAAGCATGGGTTCTGGGCAAAGCTGAAGGAAAAACTGGGTTCCTAGTTGATCAAGCCGCTCCCGGCTCCCGCTTTTTCTTTCGGATGGGTAGAAGGGATATTTATAACAAAGTTATGTAAATTTAGGTTGAGGGGATATCTGGTGAGGAAATGAAGCCGCTGTGCGAACTCGTGAGCGGGCAGGTGCTGCCCACTATCCGGGCGATGGTGGTAAAGGATTTGGTCAGGCGCTACGAGTTGAGCCAAGTTGAGGTGGCGAAGAAGCTGGGGATCACGCAGCCCGCGGTCAGCCAGTACCTTAGCGCGCTCCGGGGCAAGAGGGAGCTGGAAAAGAAGCTGATGAAATCCATCGGCAGTGACATCAAAAGCCTTGTCGACGATGTGGCCAGCGGCAAGCTCAGTCAGGCCGATGTGGTCAGGAGATACTGCGCCATCTGTAGTCGGATGAAGAAAAAGGGGATTTTTCAGGACTTTGGAACCAGCTGAAAATAATTTTATTTGTCCGTTCAATCATTAGCTGATTCAGCCTTTGATATCAATCACACAACTTTATCTTTTTCATCATCAGCTCATTCCAACATAAGAGTAATGGCCTCTTGGATGGTTGAGATCTCTTGGACCTTGACTTTACAGACCATGTTCTCGGAATACTCGTTTAGATTGACTGTTACCGGCTCAAGCAGTATCTTAGTGAAAGGATCCACCTTGTAAGCCACCTGTTTATATACAATTACATTTGACTGACTGGGTGGAATTAAAAACAATTCCTTGCCCGCTTTTTCCGCAGCCTCGAGTTTGGCGATTAGCCAACAGGCCTTGCCGATGCTGCCGCCATCATTGATTTCGCCTGTGATTACGACGTTTTTTGACCTGTTTGGTGTCCAGCACAGCGATGGTGAGTACCTTCATCGCGGCGCTGGCTCTTGGCCCACCAACCAGTTGAATTGGAAAGGGCAGCTGTCAGTAAGATCATGGGGGCAGAGAGTCTGGCAAAAAGGGCTACGGCCGCCTAGCGGCGCTGGGATCTGCATGCGCGGATGTCATCAAAGCCGCATAGATCCCTCGAACGTGGAGCCATAGTGTTGCGCGGTAAAACGACACCTGCGCAAAAGTGGTTTAGACTAGCAATTTTTTTTAATCTTGCACAACCCTATACAATAATGAACCAGTTTATAATGGTCCGTCACTTCTTTTAGTTTTGGTCGGGCCTTTTTCCCGAACTAATCTTTTTGCCCCAAATATCGCCAAAATTATTATGGCGAGAACAATTATTGAGAAAAAGTAGTACATGGGCCCGGTTTCCGTTTCAAAAACTGGGAAGACAACATAGGTTGACAGATTAAGCATCGTGTGAAATGTTAAAACGGCAAAGATGCTTCTTCCGGTGTTGTTGTAAATCCAAGTGAAAAAGATTGATACGAACACAAATAAGATAATCGTGCTCATGAACATAGCCAACCCAATCTCATATTGGGGACCTAGCCAATACATGAAATTTAAGGGAAAGTGCCAAACAGCCCAGATCACACCTAAAATCACGCTGGAGACAAGAGCCGAGTATCGTGCTTGCAGACGTGGAAGCGCGTAACCCCTCCATCCGAACTCTTCCTGAAGTGGTCCTCCGAGGAAGAATATGTAGGCAAAGTTCCAAAGAATTAACCATGGCCGAAACAGTACAGCTGGTTCAGGAATTGATTCACCAGTTAACGACGCTGCTAAAATGGAAAAGCCTGCAATGATTGGCCAGAGTAAAAAAATAGGAAGATACCAGACTTTATCAATTCTAGGATCAAATCCTTTTAACAACAGTTTCTTGATTCCGCCATAACTTTCTTCGAGATAAGTGAGTAGAAAAGCGGCTACAAAGGGACCAAATGGAGCCACATAGAAGTTTAAACCCCATATCTGCAGCAGCCAAAAAAACCACGACCATGAAAAGGTAATCAAGAAAAATAATATCAGGTTCCTCTCCCCAGAACTTTGTATTTTCATATAAACATCATTTGATTCACTATTAATCAATGAATTAATATTTTTCCATATCAGGGGTGGTTATCTGCGTGAATATCGCAGGGCAAATATCTCCAATTAATTCGACATCTGTTTGATTACGTCTTGAGTGAGGAGTTTCTCAATAAGGCAACGGCTGTTGTTCGTTGGCAGAGATATCCAATCGACGAACCAGAGATAGTCGTTGTCGTTCGAATATAAAGCGGGTTTAAAGCTTCTTGAGTGCTGAGTATAGTTACGCTTGGTTTCGAGGATTGTAGTCGCTTGCGTTGCTTTCTCCCCTTGGCCTCCAATTTAGTCCGATTTTTCACCAGTTTCATTTTTCAGAATCAGTCAAGGTCTTTGGACGGACTCGTTTGTAAACTCAGAAAATGTTTAACCGCAGGCGTACGGGAACCACTTAGCATCTTGAAATAGTTTTTCGAGACCGAGCCCATGTCCAGCTCAGTAAGTCTCTGTTTAGGTGGTCCAATTCAAGTTTTTCTTAGATCATCGTGCTTTTGGGCATCGGTCAGTGTGTTAAAGTCATGCTCTTTGTGAACCATAATTTCTGAACCGTGTAGAATGGAGCCGGGGGCCGGATTTGAACCGACGAATAGCGGGTCTGCAGCCCACCGCCTTAACCGCTTGGCTACCCCGGCACGCAAGATAATATAACGATGTTTATTTAATAAGTTTCGAGGTTCATGCCCAGGGAAAAAGTGGTCTGTCTGGTCTCCGGAGGCATCGATTCCCCCGTGGCGATGGCGCTGGCCGCGAGGAGGTATGAAGTCCTGCCACTTCATTTCTGCCTTTACCCCTACACCTGCGAGGAAACTTTCATGGTCGCGATGAGGGTTCTGGAGGATCTCAGAAGGAAGGTTGATTTTGAGAAGCTCATTGTCTATCCATGGGCTAAAGTGCTGCGGAGGATAATGGGTGGCGAAGAGAGAAGCTATGCCTGTCTCCTGTGCCGGCGCGGCATGTTTCGGGTGGCCGAGATGGTTTGCCAGAAGGAGAGTGCTTCGGGAATTGTCACGGGGGAGGTGCTGGGTCAGAAGGCCTCGCAGACGCTGTCCAACCTCTGGGCCACCACAGCTGGTCTGAAGTTCCCGGTGCTGCGCCCGCTGCTGGGAATGGACAAGGTCGAGATTGAGAAGATTTCAAAGGAGCTGGGAATTTGGCACGAGGTCCATGCCGGCTGCTGTTATGCGACCCCAAAACATCCGCGCACCAAAGCAGAACCCGCAAAGGTGGAGTCTCTATGGAAGAGCCTGAAATTGGAGGAATTCTTCAGGGAGCAGATGGGCAACGTTTTGGAAGTGAGAACCTTCCGGGAAGACTTTAGGGCGTATTTGGAAAAGCTGGTCTAATTGATGAGACCGTCAGCCCAGTAGACATTATCAGTGATCCGGGCCGTAAAAATCAAGCCGAGCTGAATTCCCTCAGCATAATTGAGTGGGTTTCGCAGAACTCGCTTTCCTTGGGCCCGAGCTGCGCTTGGATGACCTCCTCCTGCCAGTGGGCGTTGTACAGGCGGCAGGTCTTCACCTCGCAGAATGGGTTGGAGGTCAGGTGGTAGAACAGCGCCTGCATGACGTAGCCCTTCATCACCTCGGTGAGCCTCTCGTCGTCGTAGTCGATGAAGCGGCCGCGGAACCTCTCCTTCAGCTCCTCGTAGGCGATGGCCCCCAGAGCCAAGTAGTGCTGCTTCAGCGCGTAGAATTCCTTAGGCTTGGCCGGCGCCTCCACGATTCCGGTTGTTGATATCAGGCAGGGAAAGCTGTAGAGGCTCACCCGGGCGTGATATCTCGCGTCGGCATCTTCCCAAGTCCCGAAGAGCCGGTTGGTGAAGATGAGGTGCAGGTGATTTTGGGTCCTCTCCTCCTCGGGGATCAGTCTCAGAGCTAGGCTCTTGAGGGCAACACCGTCGTAGAGGAGCCCGAGGAGCCGCTGCTCCGGGTTCTGCAGCAGCTTCAGCTCCAAGTTGATTTCTCCAGGAAGTGGCTCAAGGAAAGACCCCTTTTTCATCGGGTCGCGAATTCTTGCTAGCGCCATGGTTCGAGCTAGCTCTCTGAGGGCAATACCATCGCGTTGGAAAAAGAGCGGTTCCCTTATATCCACCGAAACATGACCCAACTTCTCGGCCAAGTACTCAGAGATCTCCCCAAGATTGAGGGTTTTCGAAGACCTGTCCTCATAGAGATGGATTCTGGGCAGAATTTTAACCGCTTTCTCTGAGCTTCTCATAGGCGACATCGGCGGCCCGCTTTCCGCTCATCAGCATCGCACCGAAGGTCGGTCCCATTCTGGGCAGCCCGTAGGCGGTCGATACTGCCATCCCAGTGACGATCAGCCCCGGATAGACCTCGCCCGTGTGTTCGACAACAAGGTCCTCGGAGCGCTCGACCCACATGGCCCCGTAGCCCGGGACCTTGAGCAGCCCGCGCTTCTCCAGCATCCTCACCACAGCCGCGTCGTGACCGGTGGCGTCGATGACCAGCTTGCTCTCCAGCCCCACGGGATCGACGCAGGTTATCTCCCGTGGCAGCGCCGAGACGGGAGTCCAGTTGACGACCACACCACCGACGCGTCCCTTCTCCTTCAGGATGACGTCATCGATCAGCGTCATGTTCAGAATTTTGACCCCGGCGTCACAGGCGGCGGCGATGAGTCTGGAGCAGGCGTGGGGGCCGTCAGCCACGTAGAGTCCCTTGGAAGATTCGGTGAAGGGCACTCCCAGCTCCTCGAGGATTTTCTGGGCCGGTGCCCGCACGGTGACCTTGTTCATCAAATAACCGCCAATCCAGAAACCGCCGCCGAGGTAGTTGTTGCGCTCAATCACCAACGTGGCCACACCGCGCCGCGCCAGTTCTCTGGCCGCCATGAGTCCGCTCGGTCCTCCGCCTACCACAATAATATCGCTCTCGGCATAGCGATGGAAGTCCTTCATGAAGCCCTCAACTATGGCTCGGGTGACTTCCTTTTCCCCAGATGGTTCAAAGGTCGGCATTTTCTCCCACCAAATAACGTTGTTCCTTACTTAAAGGTTTGCTCCACCCATGCTGTAACCACGTCTGTCAATTTCAGCTTTTTGGTAACCCATTGCTTTCAGACATGATATTATCTTGTCTTCAAGTTCCTTGGCACGGTCCAGCTCCTCCTTGCCCACCTCCACCCTCGCCCAGTCACCGCGGTCCCTGACCCTGACCACGCGGAAGCCCAGCGAGCGGAGGAACTCCTCGCCACGGGCTATTCGTTTAAGTTTTTCCGCGGTGATTTCCTGACCGAAAGGTATTCTGGAGGCTAAGCAGGGGCTGGCCGGCTTCTCCGCGTTGGGCAGCCCGTACCTCAAGGCCAGCTTTCGAACCTCTTTTTTAGTTAGCCCGGCTTCCGCGAGCGGGCTGATCACTCCGAATTCCCTTAACGCGCGTAATCCCGGTCGATAATCTCGGTGGTCATCGCGGTTGGTGCCGTCGAAGATATGTCTGAAACCGAGCTTCTTCCTGATTTTCTCCAGCTTTCCAAGGAGATCCCGCTTGCAGTGATAGCAGCGCTCTGGCGGGTTCCTGCGGAATTCGGGATTTTTCAGCTCATTTGTCTTGATTACCATCAGTCTGATACCGATCAAATTCGCCACAGATCTAGCGCTCTCCAGCTCGCCCGGCGGGTAGGTGGGTGAAATGGCTGTGACAGCCACCGCTTGGTCCTTTAGTAACTCTTGTGAAACCGCGCACACCAGAGAAGAGTCAACTCCTCCGGAGAAGGCGATGACTGCACTCTCACTAGTAGCGATATACGACTTTAATCGTTGAATTTTACTTTCGAATTGCATGAAAGGCGCCCGTTATTATTGTTTTGTATCAACATTAAACAACTTTTGCGGGACTCAAGCCATTGTGGCCGCTGTTGGCGAAAATGGTGAGTTTGGCATCGTAGATAGATCTCCATCTCTGCCAGCGGCCGAAAAACTATCGTCGGCAAAGTCATCGCTGATGCGATTTTAATTATTTTGGGCAGGACCAGCTGAAATTAATTACTTAGAAGATGGTGGGCCCGCGGGGATTCGAACCCCGGACCTTCCGGTTATCAGCCGAACGCGCTAGCCATGCTGCGCCACGGGCCCCTTTTCACCTCTCGGAAATCCACTATTTTAGTCTGCCGTATAACGCTTGCTGTCTGGCCTCTGTTGTTCGATTTTTCCATTATATAAGCAACCGCGCCACAAAGTCTCAGCGGGAAGCACACGTTCCCGCTATCTCAAACTTTGAAACTTCGAGTTCTTAAATCGTGGCGAGCAGATAAAAAAGGAGGCTGATCGCCTGAGGGATCCGAGCGGGCTTCGGATCTTTTTAGCTACCGTGATTTGTTTAGCTTTCACGCTGACGCTGATAGCTCCGGCAGCCGCTGAAGGCCTGAATCGCCGGGAGATTCAGTTCACCATCGAGAGAAATTTGACGGTCATTTGGGGCGAGGTTGTCGATGCCGACACAGGACGGCCGGTGGTGGGAGCTATTGTCGCCGCTGAGATGGACACTGGCTCAAAGTACCAGGCTAGAACCGATGCTAACGGCCAGTTTATGATCATAGTGGCTGAGGACGGCGATCATAATTATGCGTTAAATATAGCCGCTACTGGTTATGATCCTAGGGTCGTCAAGGGTTTTGTAAAATTTGGAGAGAACAAGCATCTGACCATTGAGCTAATATACAACCCCTTTGACCTACAGCTTTCGGAAAGTTACGGAAGCCTGACTCGAGGCTACACGGCTTACAGTTACGCCGGCAGGCGCTCGGTACCTTTCCTCGCCCAGCGCACCGTTCCGGTCTTGGACGAGAAGGGAAATCCAGTTTATGACGTAATCGAGGAAAGGACCGTCACCGGTTACACGTGGGAGGAGAGAATTACAGTTTATCGGACGGAGACCTATACGGTGCGGGTTTCGTATCCCGTCCCGATGTATAGAACTGAGACGTACGTTTCCGGATGGACGTGG
>JAWCKT010000030.1:0-10393 GCA_038851515.1 Hadarchaeum sp. (SeqCode) | reverse complement strand
ATGTCTGATGTTTCTTTCGATTACTCGGTGCGATTCCGGCAAACGAACTAGCTTCCACTCAACCGTGACGGGATTGAGGTAAGGTTTAACATCCTCATCCTCTTCGGTTCGAGCCTCAACATGTTCTATGTAAAGGGCCCTGCAGATTTCCTCGATCTTCTCCCTATCAGCACCGGGGCTGGCGGTAAGTCCTAGAATAATGGGATAAGGAGCCTCACCCACGTAGGCTTGGGCTACACGCGTGTAGACATAGTTTTTCCTAGCTCGGTGGCACTCGTCAAAAATCAGAAGACTGAAGTCCTTAAGGCTCATACCAAGGCCATGATCATTATCTACCACCTGTGGTGTGGCGAAGTAAATTCTTGATTTGCCCTGCCACGCTTGGAGCCTAAAGTTCGGGTTATATTTGCCCGTAAGAACCTGAACATCATCCGGGCGGAGTTTCAAAAGATTCAGGAAAGTGTCGCGGTGTTGTAAGACAAGTGGTCTAGTAGGAGCCATCACCAAAACTTTCAGTTGGCTATAATTATAGAGAAAATGAGACGCCACCAGCGCGGCTATAACTGTTTTTCCTAAGGCAGTAGGGAGAACAACGAGGGTATTTCTTTTTACCGCTTCTTCGGCAATTTTGAGCTGGTAGGCTCGCTCCTCCAAAGCTTCGGCTCTGACTAAGGGGTTAATGACCGACATCGGGTGATCAGATCTCAATTACCTCTTCAGCAGGCTTAGGTTTGGGCCTTTCAGGACCTTGGGGATTGACTTCATCTATGCTTCTAAGAAGATCAGCGAGCTTGTCATCAGTAAACATCTCCCTGATTTTAATAAACTCCTGAGAATTTCGAATGATAAAGCCTCTTCTTCTGGAAGGCTTGCCCGAGGAATCTATCGGGTTTATCTCCACCACCAACCTGGTTGGCGATTTTCCATATGGGGGGAGCTTGACGATGAAAACTCCAGGTAGAGTTGTTGGTTTCCTCTCCCAGTCGCTGCCTTTCTCAAGAAAAACCCTGAGAGACTCGGTGAGTCTGCCACCTCTCATGATCACCACCTTTTAAAACTCTATGTACCCTGCTAAATAAGTATCTTGCCAGCGGCCCATATCATCGCGACTAAAAAATTAAAAAATCACTCGATAACTTCCAGCCTAGAGAGAATCCTGCGCTGCTCGGGAGTAATCTTGATCGGATGCGGCCGCTCCGGTATCTCGACTTTCTTGACCTCACCAAATACAGCGGTTGAAAAGTAGCGATAGCCATGATCATTGAGCATGGTAACGATGCGCTTCAGTTCCGGGTGCCTTCTATGTAGCTCCAGGCAGGCCTTAACGTTAGCCCCGCTTGATATCCCGACGAAAAGCCCTTCCTCCCGGGCTAGTCTTTGCGTCATCTCAATAGCATTTTTAGAGTCGACCAGAATGACGCCATCAAGTACTGAGATGTCCAAAATGGATGGTATGAAGCCGTCACCGATGCCCTCAATCTGGTGAGTCCCCCAGCGCTGCTTTGACAGGACAGGAGATTCGGATGGTTCGACCAAATATATCTTAATCTTCGGGTTCTTTTCCTTCAGATATTTTCCCACCCCGGTGATGGTGCCCCCTGTTCCGGCGGTGGCTACGAAAGCATCCAGCTTACCACCCAACTGCTCCCAAATCTCAGGCCCGGTCGTCTCATAGTGGGCCTGAACATTTTCAGGATTGTTAAACTGATCCACGAAAAAGTATTTCTTGGGATTTTTTCTGATGAGTTCCTTCGCTTTATTAAGGGCCAAATCAACGTCAGATTCAGCTCCGGGAACCTCTAAAATATTGGCCCCAAAAATTCTCATAGCCTTTTTCCTTTCCTCACTCATCCCTGCAGGCATAATAATTAACACAGGAAAACCCAACAATGCGCCCATCATGGAGGTGGCAATTCCTGTGTTACCGGTGGTACTCTCCAGGATAGTCATGCCTTTTTTGAGCTGGCCTTTTTCAATCGCCTTTTTCAGGATTTTGAACAAAATTCGATCCTTGAGACTACCTGAGGGATTCATGAACTCGACCTTTCCGAAAAGCTCCAGATTTGGTGCCTTGGAATTTTTTGTGATCTTACTCATTTTAACTAACGGCGTGTTACCTATCGCCTCAGTTAGGTCCTCAGCCGCCCTTAATCTGCCTTCCATTTTAATCTACTTAAAATAATAAGCTCGAACCATTATTTAAAAACGATGGACCAATAATTTTGGGGATTAATTGCCGGAACTTAGCCCGATGGTCTTGGTTTTGGCCACTAGCGTACAGGCCGCCCTTTTCGAAACCTTTCTTTGGAACATGGTCAAGGGCGTGGCTTATATCCTCATCGCTGTGACGCTGTGGTTCCTGCTGCGGAAGCTGAGCCACATTAGGCCATTAAAGCGCAAACGTTTGAAAAGATGAAGGTGGGGTCGCCGAGATTTGAACTCGGGTCTCTGGCTTTTACGCTTCTGGTCTAAGCCCCGTTCGGCAGGTCGCACAATGACCTTAAGCCAGAAGGATAGACCAAGCTACCCCACGACCCCGAAACCAAACTTAACATTTTATGATAAAAAGCTTGAAATTAAGTGGACTTTCCTTTGATCAATTTTTCCAATTCTTTTTCCAACCACTCTGCAGGAACTTCTTGTATGCTTATCTTGAGGCTCTGGCCGCGCTGCCCCACTCCAGAGGGCTTGATGTCCACCAAGCCCATAGCACCCAGCCTCTGCAGATATTCCCAGAACTGCGTGTGTCTCCTAGCTTCCTCCCGGTATTCCTCACATACCAATCGGTAGGTCTTCTCAACATCGCCGGTGAATGCATAGGCTCGTTTAGATAAAAACAGCTTTCGGGCCACTGCGAGTAGGGTCAGTTTCTCATGCAGCTGAAGATCTCGCAAGATCTCCCTCCTGATTTCCGGGTAGACCTCCGCCTTGGCTTTCCGAGCGTGTTCCGGAGTAACTTGTTTCACGCCTTCGGCATCCGCAGCCATGCCAGCGCGCCAGAGTAATTCTAACGCAAAGCGGGCGTCACCCCATCTCGACGCAATATCAGCTATCAAATCAATGGTGTCCCCCTCAACCACACCTGGCTTGAAGGCCTCATTCATTCTGCTAGTAAGGATGTCTTTAAGCTGAGAGGCGCTGTACCGGTCGAGTGAAATTACATTGTGCATGAAGGTGCTCTGAGTAGCTGCGTCCAGAGATCTCAGAAAACTTTTGTCCCGCGCAATGGCAATGAGGCTTATGCGATTGGGACCACCCGACTCCTCTGCAGTCCTCGTCAGGGAATAAATGAGATTTGGACCGTTCTGCTGCACAAAAAAATCGAGTTCGTCAAGAGTTACCGTGAGATAGGCATCACGGGAGTTGAGATAGGTAACTACATCGTTAAGAAGCTTCTCCGGACCGAGACCGTGATAGGGCCAACGAGGATTAAAGTGCTGCAGGATCTTTGCGATCACCGAGTAAATGGTTCTGTCCTTGCGGCAGTTGATGTGTAAATAGGTCAGAGCCATACCTCTGCTGCTCGCCGCCTTCTCAAGCTCAGCGCCGAACCTCCGTGTCAAGACCGTCTTGCCGACCCCAACGCTTCCGGTAACCAGAACCCGCTGACTCGATCTACTCTCAAGTACTGGTTTGAAAAATCTGGTTAGCTGGCGAAACTCCTCATCTCGATGAACAAGCACCTGTGGCACATACTCCGGCATCAGCTTGCTGGAGTCACGAAAGACTGTTTCCCTGCTCAGCTCCTCCTCGAAGATTTCCCCGTACATCGACGCCCCAGTCAATCTTTCAACCGACAAATAATTAATCCTATGCAACAGATACGGCCGAAGCTACCAAAGACCAAATTCTATTGTCTTTCATGCTTCCCTTTCGGCTCCTTTAAAGGCAAGCTTAACCAGTATAGGGGTTACCAAAGATGTCAGCAGCACAACCATCACCGTCATCGATAGCAACGACTGACCAACAACCGCTGCCTTCAAACCTATGGAGGCCATTATCAAGGCGACCTCGGCTCTCGGCATCATTCCCACCCCAACTCTCAGTGAATCCTTAACACTAAACCCGCTGAGGAGAGCACCCAGCCCACAGCCAACAATCTTATCGAACATGGCGATTGCCAAGAAGGCGACCGCAAGAAGCCCAACTGCTCTTAGGGCTTGAAGATCCGTTTCAACTCCCATATTGACGAAAAACAAAGGTATAAGAAGCCCATAACCAACTGTGGCGGCTTTTTCCCGTAGGGAATCGGCAAATTGAGACTTGCTTGTAATTAGGCCCACTAAAAAGGCACCGGTTATGGCCGCTATTCTAACTTTCTCAGCCATCGCGGAAACTAAGAAAACTATCGCGAATGCAACGGAAAGGACGATCTCATCGGCGGCAAATCGGCTAGCATATGAAAGCACTCGTGGAATTATCCTGAACCCAAAAACCAGAACTACTACGAAAAAAACGACCATTAAGGAAAGAATCTCAGCTATTCCTAAAAAGGATAAGCTACCAAAAGCCATTCCGGAAAGAACACTCAAGATTATTATGCCCAAAACGTCGTCAATGACAGCTGCCCCTAAAATTGTCAATCCTACTTTGGTGTGGAGCACGCGTATCTCCATCAGCGTTCTCACTGTTATGCCCACGCTGGTGGCAACCAAAATTCCACCAGCGAACCCTGCCTCCAAGGGAGTCCACCCGAAAAATGAAGCCGCCCCAAAACCCAATAAAAATGCCACCACCACCCCACTGGCAGCGACTATGAGTGATGGTCTGCCGGCCCTTCGGAACTCTTCAACTTCAATTGAAAGTCCAGCGATGAACATCAGTATTATTATGCCGAGTTCCCCCAGTAGAGCCATGAACTGCCCTGCTGGGGCACCGGGATTAACACACAGCGAAAATCCCAATAGGCTCTGACTAACTGCGCCCGCCACCGAAGGACCAATCAATATTCCGGCGATGAGTTCACCAAAAACCTCAGGCTGGCCCAATTTAGAAGACAGCGCTCCACCTGCCTTAGCTGCAATCAGAAAAACCGCTAGGTAAAGTAGTATCGATGAGGCCTCAAATTCCATGAAACCCACCTATCTGATGATTCGGTAAAGCTCGATTATGTCCCTCAGTGATAAAAGACCAACTAATTTATCGCCATCGACAACGGGCAGTCGCCTTAACTTGTGAGACGCCATTAATCCCATGGCCTCGCTAAGGCTCATCTCAGGTGTGGCCGTGATCGGGCGCCTCGTCATGATATCGCCCACTGTTTTAGCTGAATACTTGAGAATCTCCCTTATCTTTGCGCTACCTACTGTCTTTGAGGGGATTTGCGGATAAAGTACCTGAAAGAGATCGCTCTCCGTGACTATACCTATTAGCCTAAAATCCTTATCGACGACAGGAAAACAATCCTCTATCTGCCCAAGTATTCTCTCCAAAAGGCCATCAATAGAGGTATCTTCGTAAACCACGCGCGGTCTTTTGTTCATAACCTCTCTAACTTTTATCTCCATCAGCTTTCGAGGGCTGGTCGGCTCCTTGGGCTTTTTCTCATTAACCATTCTCACACTTCCAAAAACCAATTACAAGTTAAATATCTCATCCGCCATTGGCTTATAAACCTGTTTTTTAGGGTAGAAAATTCACTTAAACCACCTTCACCATCCTCGACTGTCTGTAGCCCGTGATCACCTTGATGTAACCACGAAACTCTTCATCGAGGTCAACGTCACCAGTATCAACCTTCAGCGTGGGCGTGATCGCCAGTTTTTGAGGAGTTGAAAGTACCCAGAGGTTTTTTTTACCTACCTTCCTCAACAACCTCGGAGAGAGCTGTAAATTTCCTCTACCCAAAATGAATCCCTGTTTTCCTATGGGGCTAACGATTATCGTTGCTGGTTTGTCTTCTATGGCATCCAAAATCATGGCCTCATTAACGTCCTTGGCCAAAAGCCGGTAATCCTCAATTAAATCAACTCCTAGCAAGGTTGAATCGTAAATTCCCAGTTCTTCCGCAACCGCCCGGGTGGTGGTCCCGGGGCCAAGGATGTAGACGTGCCCTTTTTCCATCATCTCAACTACCCAGCGGGCGATTGCCTTCTGATCGACTAGTTCATGGCCCGTGCTTCCCTCTTTGGTGGACTGGAGCATCACAGGTTCATAGGGCACCATACCATAACCTATCAACCTTGCAACCAACCGGCCCTGTCGAAATTCATCCTCATCAATATCCATCACTTCCGCCTCGCGTAGTGGCAATCCATAGAGTAAAAACCGCGCGGCAACCTCAGCTGCGGCTTCGGGTGTGTTGGCAAAGACGGCCGAGTGCATTTTAACTCCCGTAGGCACCCCCAAGATCGGCAACTTGGAATCAACTGCTGAAAGAACATCTGCAGCGGTGCCATCACCTCCTGCAAAAACTAAAAGATCAACCTTTTCCACAAGCATTTCCCTAGCTGCACGCTTGGTGTCCTCCGATGTGGTGCTGCCGGACTTTATCCTTCCGATGACTCTCGACTCTAATTTCGCCTCTTTGGCCTCATTCTCGCCCATCTCGGCAGGATAAGTCAATAACACTAGCTCGGATGAGAACTTTTTAAGCGCATGCAAAAATCTTACTGCTCTTAATGGCGCCACCGGCTCGGCGCCCAGCTCGCGAGCTCTGGCAAGAATCTCCGGACCATCTGTGCCCTTCAAGCCGACCCTTCCACCCATGCCCGCAATGGGATTGACTACAAAACCCAATTTTTTCAGGTTCCCAGCCCCGCCCCATCAATTAAAGGACTCCTTTCAGCGTTTAAATCAAAACCTCCAGGGAAAAGAATATAGCTTGACGCGGCCTACCTATCCGTAATCCTCATAACTCCCGCTTTCCTTGTTTCTCTGAGGGATGCTGAAAATGAACTTGGAAAAGATCATTGAAAAAATGAGCTTCCATGAGAGAAAGTTGATGCTTGGACTGGCGCAGGTGAGCGGTGAATCCACGGTCGAACGAATGGCTCAGCTGACGGGATTTGACCAAGCCACTGTCATGCGGGCCGTTCTCGGTCTCTCTGAAATGGGCCTGGTGAAAATTGATGAGAAAAAAATATCAAAAATCACGCTAACCCCGGAAGGTCATGACTACGCACGCTGCGGCCTTCCTGAAAGAAGAATGCTAAAGGCACTTTCAGAATCCGGCTATGCAACTGTAGAAGAAGCAGCCGACCGCGCTGGCTTGGAAGCAGAACTGAAAAACATCGCGATTACATGGCTCAAGCGACGGGGTTGGATCAACTTTGATAAAAAAAATGGAAAGACCTTTTTGAAAATTACTGAAGACGGGAAAAAGGCCCTTACCCAAATATCCGCTGATGAGAAATTACTAGAATCACTCACCTCTGAGGGGTATGATTTGGAGGCACTCTCTGAGGAGGATAGAGAACTGCTGCGCTTACTCAAAGAAAGAAAATTGGTGGAAATAAAAGAAGAAACCAGACGAAAGTTGAAACTATCTGATCTTGGCAGACAAACTCTTGAAATGGGTATTGAACTAGTTGAAGAAGTAAGTGAACTGACCCGAGAGATGCTGTTGAGTGGTAGATGGCGAGAAGTCAAGTTGAAAAAGTATGATGTGGTTGCACCTGGAGTTCCCCTCCACCCGGGAAAAGCGCACCCACTACAACAGATAATTGAGGAGCTCCGAGAAATCCTTCTGGAAATGGGATTCGTGGAAATAAAAAGCAGAGTGGTGGAGTCGGAATTCTGGAACTTCGATGCCCTGTTCCAAGCCCAAGACCATCCCGCCAGAGAAATTCACGACAGTTTTTCCCTAGCAAAACCAAAATGGGCCAATCTTCCTCCCCCTGAGCTACTAAACCGTGTGGCTAAAGCACACGAGCGCGGCGTGGCTGGTTCCACCGGCTGGAGATATAAATTTAATAGTGAAATAAGTCGCAGAACCGTGCTTTGCTCGCAGACAACCGCTGCCACCGTCAGATATCTCTCGACACACCCCGACCCTCCTATAAAGGTATTCTGCATCGATAGAGTCTACAGACATGAAAAGATCGACTACAAACACTTGGCAGAATTCTACCAGGCCGAAGGGATAGTTATGGATAAGGACCTCACGCTGCGCGACATGCTCGGCTATCTGAAGCAAATCATGGTCAAGCTCGGTTTACCTAAAATAAGATTCAGACCTGGCTACTTTCCCTACACCGAACCTTCAGTTGAGGCCGACGTTTACTTCCCCGAGAAGAGAGAGTGGCTGGAAGCGCTGGGCGCTGGAATGTTCAGACCAGAACTCCTTCGCCCCCTCGGCATCCGTTATCCCGTCCTAGCCTGGGGAATCGGATTCTCGCGCCTAAGCATGATAAGGCTTGGTATCGACGACATCCGCGACCTTTATAACAACGACATCAGCTGGCTTCAAGCGAGGAGGATGATCTAGTGCCATCTATTAACGTCAGCTACCGTGATCTTTGCGGACTGCTGGGTAAAACTATTGAGATTGACAGACTTTGCGAGCGGCTGGGGATGCTGGGGATGGAAGCGGAGGCAAGTGGTGATGAGATTAAAATAGAAATCGCCCACAATCGACCTGATCTGTTGAGCTGCGAGGGGGTCGCTAGAGCCCTCAAGGGATTTCTCCGTATTGAAACTGGCCTACCAAGGTACAAAACCAAGCCCTCAAAAATCACCGTTGAAGTCGACCCCAGCGTTGAATCGATTCGACCGTTTATAGCTGCCGGCGTCGTTAGCAACGTCAAGATGACAGACGAAATTGTCGCCTCAATCATGCAGGTTCAAGAAAAACTGCATGCATCGCTGGGGAGAAAACGAGATAAAGCATCCATTGGCATCTATGACCTCAAAACTATCGCCTCTAATGTGACATACACCACCACAACACCGGAAGGCATCCGCTTCTTGCCGCTTGACTTCGAGCGCGAGCTTACCCCTATGGAAATACTCCGCGAACATCCAAAAGGGATCGAATACGGGTCTTTGCTTGAGAAGCTGCCAAGATATCCGCTTTTGATTGACGAACGAGGGACAGTACTATCCCTGCCCCCAATAATCAACAGTGAGGACACGCGGGTGACTGAAAAAACTGATTCACTCTTTATTGACGTTACCGGACATGACGAACGAGTCGTTAACCAAGCGCTCACGATAATTATGGCTGGGTTGGGGGAAAGAGGATTTACCCTTGAAACCGTTGCGGTAAAATATCCAAAGAGACGGGTCACCACCCCGAACCTAAAGCCACGCAAATTGAACCTCAACGTCGGCAATGCAAAGAAAACTATAGGTATTGATCTCAACCCAAAACAGATCGCTAAGCTGGCGATGGCAATGCGTTACGAGGTGGAAATGATCAACGGGGACCAGCTGAGCCTACTAATTCCACCCTATCGCTGCGACATCATGCATGAAATCGATATCATCGAGGACATAGCAATAGGATATGGATACGACAAACTTGAGCCAAGACTTCCGAAGGTTTTAACTATCGGAGAACGGGCACCCATTGAGAAAATCAGTGAAAAAGCGAGGCGAGTTCTCACCGGGTTGAATTTTATGGAGGTAATGACCTACACGCTGACCAGCCCAAAAGTCAACTTTAACCTCATGAGGCTGACGGGAGAAGCCGTAGAAATAGCCAACCCCATTTCCGAAGAGTACACAATACTCAGGGACTCCCTGATCCCGTCATTGTTGTTGGTACTGAAGGAAAACCGCAAAAACCCGCTGCCGCACAAAATTTTTGAGATCGGTGATGTGGTGTTGCTTGATGAAAAATCCGAAACTGGGGCCAGAAATGTGAGAAGAGCGGCCTCGGCAGTCGCTGGCGAAGGCTTTGGGTTTACTTATATGAAAGCCGCCGCGGAAGCGGTACTCAGGGAACTTGGAATAAGATGGGAAGTAAAAGCCTCATCGCACCCCAGTTTCATCGAAGGTAGAGTTGCAGAATTCCTCACCGAAGGTAAAAAAATAGGTGTTGTCGGAGAGCTGCATCCTGAAGTAATCGTCGGCTTCGAACTGGAAAACCCGGTCTCGGTCTTTGAAATCGATTTGGAGTAAATATTGGCTTTTGGAACATCCATCTTGTTCTTTTTCGATGCAACCTCCACCCAAGCCAACAGTGACACAGCTATGTCATACCTTATTGTTCACGATACAAGGGATCTGGAAAACGCTACTAGGTGTAGGTTAAGCCGACAACTGCGGAAGCGGCGGGTCTTTTTAGATCACAACAGCCGCCGCGAAAACTATTGAATTATAGGGTGAGAAAATCGCTGGACGCTGGTTAAGGTAAGTACTAGTTGAAAAAAGTCATCTATGAGCAACACAGGCTGTGGGGCAAATCAAATAAGAAATCTATGTGATGGCGAATATAATTTGAGTATTT
>JAWCKT010000029.1:0-10921 GCA_038851515.1 Hadarchaeum sp. (SeqCode) | reverse complement strand
TGATGATGTCATGGATGAGCTGACCTTCCGGGCCGCCTACGCGATTTTTGGAGCGGCTCTCTTTGTCCTCCTGTTCTTCATCTTCAGCCGCAGACTCGACCGCAGGACTTTTTTGATTCCGGTGGCGGCGGGTTTCATCTTCTCTGCTGTCACGGCCCAGCTCATCGGAGGCGGCGTAGCTTCTCCCCTCTTCGGCGGTATCTTGACCGGATATCTGATAAAGAGCATAACGGAATGGAAAACTCTCTTTCGGGCTGGCGCCACCAACGCGACCCTAACCCTAGCAGCACTGTTCATCCCTATTCACCTCTTCCTCTATCAAACCAGCCTTCCAGATATCCTAGCGATGATCTCCACTGCAGGATACGCGGTAAACGCGGAACAGCTTCTCTACCTGCTCATCGGTAACTTCCTCCTCTACTACGTGACCATCTTCATCGTCCTCACCGGGCTGGGAGCCATCTTGGGTAGCTACCTGCGCAGGGTTTTGATGCCTGCCAAGCAAACTTAGCGGACACCTTTGATACCTGAGGCACTAAAAACCGCAATCCATTTATCCAAAAAGAACTGACGGTTTCACGGTAGCGGGAGAGCTACCCTCCGTAGCGAGCCTAGCGCCTACAAGGGTAGGGCAGCATGGAGTGCCCGCCGGTCGTGGAAAAACCACGGGCGAAGCTCATAAGGCGTCAAGCCGTGAGTTTGGCGCTCCTGCGACACCCGGAGACATTCGTGCCGAAGGCATGGATGCCGGAAGTCGGTGGTTCAAGAGAAGACGGCGGCAAGCCGGCTTCTGAAGTTCCACCCCCCGCTACCAGCTCAACAACATTTTTTATATCAACAGCACCGCTCCGAGACCAAAAATCTCTTCTCCTTTACCGCCGAAAAGTTAATGTGAGGACAGCATGGTCGACTTCTTCTTCATCGTGTTTTCAACCTTCCTCTTCGGGCCTCTTGGCTCCACACCCTACTGCTTTTCCCAGGGACTGTCCATCCTTGAAACAGCACTTCTGGTGAGCCTCGTCCACGCCGCCCTAGTCCCGATCTGGTTCATCATCTTAGAGGCCATCCGCTACCGGTTAATCTACGAGAACCGTCTGGTCAAGAGGATTGCTCTTAGTGCCTGGATCAAATCGGAGAGACTTCGGGCCAGCCTAGAGAAAAACACCCGAGAATTTGAACGCCGGGTGGGTCAGAGGGGATTCGGAATTGGCGTCGTGGCGTTTACCTTTACCTTCGGCGTCTCTTGGGCTGTCCTAGCCGCAGTGCTGCTCAACATCAAGAAAAGCACCATAATTTACTCCATTGCCGTGGGGGCGGTGGCCTCAAGCGTCTTCACCGCAGTTACGCTAGGAACTATCGGAACTCTGCTGCCCAGTCCTTGGCTCCTCTACCTCGTCGGCGTGGGCATCATCCTGCTGATATTCGGCTACCAGAAATATCGCGAGCGCAGAGTGCTGCACGAGTTCTCAAGGCCAAAAATGCTGCGATGATTAGTCCAATTTACTTGACTAGGCCGATGCTGTAGAGGTACTCGGCGGCCAGAACCGCGCCCTTCGCCGCACCCAGCTCGGTGTTGTGGGAAAGCACGGTGTACTGAAAGCCGTTCTCGAAAACATTGGGCTCCACCCCACCGATGACAGCGGCCATCCCCCCCTCGACCAAGCAGTCAAACCTCGGCTGCGGGCGGTCGACCGCCTCGGTGACGACGATGGGCTGCCTCGGCGCCGTGGGTAGACCCAGCCGCTGCGGCTCGCCCCGATAGTTTCTCCAAGCCTCCTTCAGCTCCTCAACAGTGCATTTGTCCCTAGTCTCAATGAAAACAGACTCGGTATGACCGTCGAGAACAGGGACGCGGTTGCACTTGCAGGCTATCTTGAAGGAAGCCGGGACAATTCTGCCCTCGATGAAATCGCCGAGCAGCTTCACCGTTTCCCTCTTGACCTTCTCCTCCTCCCCCTTGATATAGGGGATCACGTTACCCTCAAAGGTTCCGGGAACGTAGTCGGGGAAGGGCTCGGGCAAGTTGCCGCCCTGGTCCCGTCGCTGACTTGCCCAGCTGCTGACTGCCGCGTAACCAGCACCGGAAACTGCCTGCATTGACGCCATCGTCACCCTCTCCAGCCCGAACTGATCATAAATGGGCTTCAGAGATAGGACCAAGCCGATGGTAGTGCAGTTGGGCTGCGGAACGACGAAGCCCTTCCAGCCTCGCCTCCTCTGCTGAATCTCGATGATCTTGGCATGTTTCTCGTTAACGCCGGGAAGATAGGTGAAACTATCATCAAAATACCTGTAGGCCGAGGCCGTGCTGACGACCGGCTTCTCCCTAGCGATCTTACCCTCGACCTCAAGCGCCGCCTCTGAAGGCAGCGCGGAAAAGAAGAGGTCCACCTCATCCCCGCGGGCCTCGTTAACGTCCCTCACCTCTAAGTCCAGAATTCTCCTCTCAGGGGCGGCCTTGAGGAACCATCTGGAATCCACGGTGCCGAAGCCCAGCGCCTCGGCGTAGCTCTTCCCGGCCGACCTCTCGGAGGCAAAGAGGGCAGAGATCTGGAACCACGGGTGGTTCTGCAGGTTCACGACGAACTTCTGCCCCACCTCACCGGTCGCGCCCAGTATGCCCACGCTTATTCTTGCCACCATCACACCTGCCAAATTTTCGTCAATACTAAAACTTATGAGCGAACGCCTTTTAACAGTTACCCACCATAATCAGCTGGTGATCGGTTGCCCCGCCGCAAATACGGGCACATGGTCGGGCCGCTGCCGCAGCCGCCTAAGCCGGAAAAATGCCGTTTCTGCAGATCCGGGCGAGCCTGTCCCTTCCACAAACAGAACCAGCGACCGCAGAACAACGTGCAGTCCTAGCGAGCCAAGATTTTAAGTTTACTCGTCGAAAATTATCTTGAGTTCCGTATTGCTCAGGGCCAAGTTCTTGGAAATGAGCTGATGTTCTATCCAGCAGGCATTCATCACGGCAACGGGAACAATGCAAGTGGGAGTCAAGTGGGCCTCGCGAGCCCTCGAAAAGACCAAGCTCGTCTCCGCCCGGTACAGGTCCTCCTTTCTCACCTCAGATAAGCTCTTAGCATAATCCCTTATCTTAGCACAGCCGCTCTCCAGATTCACCTTTGTGGATCGACCATCGTTCACCACTGTCACCACCGTCTTAAATCCACAGAGCCTGCTGTCGACGATTACTCTGGTCGTCATTTTCATTACCTGCGCTTTCCAACTGTTGTTTAATAGTATAAAATCTCTCCTAGGGAAGGGAAATAACTCCAGCGTAAATTGGTGACGGTTAGCTAGCACCCTCCACTGAATTAAAAAATTCATGACATGAGTGGTGATTATCGCAGCCCAAGCACGTCCTGCATGTCCCTTATCGCTCCGGGCTTTCCCTTCTTGACCACGTAGCGAATTGCTTTCATCGCCCCGACTGCAAAAACCTCGCGGCTCTTGGCCCGATGGGTAATTTCCAAAGCCTCAAAGGGATTTGAAAACACCAGCGTGTGATCGCCAACCACCTCTCCCTCCCGAATCGACTTTATATTAATCTCCTCAGGGTCAATGCCGAGCTCCTTTGCCACCTCCTCCGCCGCCTTCAACGCCGTTCCACTGGGGGCATCCTTCTTGTAAACGTGGTGCACCTCAGTGATGCTGGGTTCATAATCCCCGCCGAGGATGGCGGCGGCCTCACGAGCCAGCTTGAAAAACACATTCACCCCGACCGAGAAGTTGGGGGAAATCACCGCCCGGATGCCGCTCCTTTTTATCATCTTCTCCAGCTCCATTCTTTGTTGCTCAGTGAAGCCGGTGGTGCCCACAACGACGGCAATCTTGGCCCGGGAAGCGATCTTTACATTCTGCACCGAGGCCTCGGCAGCGGTGAAGTCGACGAGGACGTGGGGCTTGGCTTTCCTGAGGACCTCGCTGAGCTTGGTCGCTTCCACGATATTGACACCCAGCTTCTGGACGCCAGCAATTAATCCGGCATCCTTCCCCATCATGGGGTGCTCGGGCACGTCCACCGCCGCCACTAGCTTCATGTCCTTCTGGCTGGCCACTTGGCGGACGATCAACCTTCCCATCCGTCCGGCCGCCCCGCAGACCGCTACCCGGATCATCGCAGCAACCCCATCTCAACCAGAACCCGGCGTAGCTTCTCCTGATTCTCCGGCTGCATTTCCACCAGCGGCAGCCTGCAACCACCAGCGGGCATACCCATCCAGTTCATGGCTGTCTTCACCGGTACTGGATTGGTCTCGATAAAGAGCGCCTTGAAGAGCGGCATTAATTCATCGTTCAACCTTCTCGCCGTCTCGACATCGCCCACGCGGAAGGAGTCGACCAGTCTGACCACTTTTTCTGGTACAATGTTGGACGCCACCGAGACAACACCCTGACCCCCCAACTTCATTATCTCGAGGGTCAGCGCGTCGTCGCCTGAGACTACCGTGAAATCCTCCCCACGGGTAAGATCAATAATTCTGGCCACCTGGTTGAGATCACCGCTGGCCTCCTTAACGCCCACGATATTCTTCAGCTTGGCCAGCTTCGCCATCGTCTCCGGGAGCATATTCACCCCGGTGCGGGATGGGATATTATATATCACCTGAGGAATGTCAACTTCCTCGGCCAGTTTCTTGAAATGAGCGTAGAGGCCGGTCTGAGTGGGCTTATTATAGTAGGGCACAACGATCAGCGCACCATCGGCCCCAACCTCCTTCGCGTGTTTGGTGAGCATCAGCGCCTCCCAGGTGCTGTTGCTCCCGGTCCCAGCCAATACCGGCACCCTGCCTCCCGCCTCATCGACAACAATCTCGATGACGCGGTTGTGTTCATCGTAGGAGAGGGTAGGCGATTCTCCGGTGGTGCCGGTCGGAACCAAACCGTGAATGCCCCTTCTGATCTGAAACCTCACGTTCTCGCGAAGTCCCTCCTCGTCAATCTTCCCGTCCCTGTCGAATGGAGTCACCATCGCAGTATAAACGCCCTCAAACATGAATCAAACCTCGATATCCTTCATCGCTTTTTTGAATAATTTCAGCGCCTGCTCACGGACCTCCCAGTTAACAAAGAAGCTTATTGAAGCCCGGCTGGAGATTATCTCGATGATGTTGATCTTGGCCTGGGCCAGGGGCTCGGTCAATTTTGCGATAACTCCCGGGGCATAGATGAAACGCTCGCTCTCGGTCACAATCATGGCGATATTGCCCTCGCTGGTGATCGCCTTCAGCTTGCTGCCAACGACGACGCGATGAAGTATCGTCATCGCCCTCTTCGCGTCCTCCTCGGCCAGATAGATGGAGAACGATCTGGGGCCGATGGAAACGGCATAGATATTTATTCCCGCCTTGCTGAGCGGGGTTGAAAACTTGGCTAGAATGCCCGGGGTAGTCTGCATGGACTCACCAACGATCGTCAGCATCGCCAGCGGCTTTTCATGCAGTCTCACACTTGCCATATCACCTTCCCTCGGACCAACTATCTTTGTTCCACTCACACGTAAATTACCGTGTCGGTAGTGTATAACCTTCGCGCTTATGTCTGGGTCCTTGTAAGCCATCGCCCTCGGGTGCATCACCTGAGCCCCGAACCTAGCGAGATCGGTCATCTCCTCAACTGTAATTCTCCTCAGGAGTTTGGCCCCGGGAACCTTGTTGGGGTCAGCTGTCATAACTCCCTCGACATCAGTGACGATAATCACCTCGTCAGCTTTCAAAGACCTGCCGATGAGAAAGGCGGTGATGTCACTACCGCCCCTACCGATAGTCGTCACGTTGCCATTTCGGTCACGTCCCAGAAAGCCGCAGATGACCGGAACCACCCTATCCTCAAGTAGAGGCACGATAAACTTCTGCACCCGCTGTTTAGTGGCCTCGAAGTCGATGTTCGCCATGCCGAAGTTGCTATCCGTAATCACCGGCCAGATCTCCATTCCCGGGTCAATATAAATCGACTTTACGCCCAAGCTTTTCAGCGCTGCTGAGAAGATGCGGGCGCTGGTGCGTTCGCCCATCGCTAGAATATCGTCAAAATCCTTGGAGTTAATCTTACCCTGAGAGCTGCCCTTCGCCGCAGCCACTAGTTCATCGGTATAATGCCCCATCGCCGAGACCACCACGGCAATCTGGGTTCCTTTGCGGTACTCATCAAAAACGGACTTGGCTCCCAGCCTTATGCGATCGGCATTGCCCACGCTGGTGCCACCGAACTTCACCACAATGCGCCTCATTTCAACCAACCGGGAATTCGGTCGAGCCTGGTGAGATCATCGTATGCTTCTCTCCTTCTGACTACCTCGGCCTTTTCTCCGTTAACGAGGACCATGGCCGGTCGCGGCTGGGCGGTGTGCTGGCAAGCCATGGCTAAGCCGTATGCACCCACATCAAAAACCACCGCGAGATCTCCTTGCTCAACCTTAGGCAGCCTTCTATCCTTCCCGAGAAAATCTCCAGACTCGCAGAGCGGGCCGGCGACGTTGACGAGAACCTCGTTTCTCTGGTTCATCTTATTGGCGAGTTCAATATGATGATAGGCACCATAGAGTGCCGGCCTCATCAGGGCATTCATGCCGGCATCTACCGCCACCCAGTCAGGCATCCCGGGGCGCTCCTTGATATAACCAACCCTGGCCAACAGCACGCAAGAATCACCGACAATGAAGCGCCCGGGCTCCAGCAACAGCGTTGGCCTTTCCAGCCCCTCTTCTTGCACAACCCGTCTCACCACGCTAATCATCTTCTCCGCCACCTCTTCCGGAGACAGCTCCCTGTCCTCAGGCTTGTAGGGGATCCCGATGCCGCCGCCGAAATCAACAAACTTGATGTCGATGTCAAACTTTTCCTTAATTTCAGAAACAATTCCCATGATCTTTTCAGCCTCCTCCACAAATGGAGAGGCATCCAAGAGCTGTGAACCCACGTTGGCATGGATGCCAAGAACTTCAACGGAGGGCATCTCCTTAGCGCGCTCGTAAGCCGCCAAAGCCTGACCGCTAGGGACATCAAAACCGAACTTACTCTCCCTGAGCCCCACAGCTATATATGGGTGAGTGTCGGCCTTGATGTCTGGATTTATCCTGAAACCTATCCTCGCTCGCTTGCCGAGACGGCGTGCTATTTTATCGATTGTCTCTAGCTCCTGAAAGCTGTCGACGTTGATCAAGACTTCATTAAGTATAGCCAGCTCCAGCTCCCGGTGGGTCTTGTAGTTGCCGTTGAAGACAATTTTTTCGCCGGGAATACCCGTATTGAGAGCAATCCTGAGCTCTATCTCTGAGCTGACGTCGGCGCCCGCACCTTCGGACTGGAGGATCTTCACCACGGCCATGTTTGAGTTCGCCTTGAGGGCATAGTGCACCCTCACCTCAGGCCAGCGACTAGAAAAGGCCCTGAGATAGCGTCGATACCTCTCGCGGATTCTCTGCTCATCAACCACATAGAGGGGGGTGCCAAATCTCTCGGCTAGCATCCAAATTGCCGATCACCAAGTGACCCAGCGAGTTCACCGAAAAATGCTCCTTGAGCATTAACATTTTCTCTCGACCTCTCGCAGGGATTCCTCAAGTAGATTTAGACCTAGGTCGAGTTCCCGCTCGCTTATTATCAGCGGAGGCGCAATTCTTATACTGGCATTGCCTCCCCTGAAGATTATCAGTCCCCGCTTCAAGGCCTCGACCACAATCATGTCACGCTCCTTAACCCCGTGCTGCTTCGTCCGCTTGTCCCTGACGATCTCCAAGGCCAGCATCAGCCCCAGCCCCCTCGTTTCCCCGATGATCTTCGACTTCTCCTCCATCTCCTTCAGCCGTTTCAGGGCCCTTTCGCCGAGGTCGGCCGCCCTCTTGACTAGCTTCTGCTCCTCAAGTATCTTCAGGCCCTCAATCGCCGCAGCGCAGGCGACAAGGTTGCCGCCGAAGGTCGAGGCGTGGGCACCGGGTTCCCAATCCATCACCTCGGCCTTGGCGATCATGGCGCCTATCGGGGCTATCCCGCAGGAAAGCGCCTTGGCCAGACAGATGATGTCGGGGACCACACCCCAGTGTTCAATGGCAAACATCTTGCCCGAGCGGCCCAGACCCGTTTGAACTTCATCGACTATGAAGAGCCAGCCGTACTCATCACAGAGCTCCTTGATCTGTTGATAGTATCCCGGGGGCGGTATTATGTAACCTGAGTTTCCCTGGATGGGCTCGGTGATGATCGCGGCCACCTCCTCGGGCGGCACTACCTTCTTCAGCTGATCCCTGATGAAATCTATGCAGAGGAAACCGCAGTCGGGGTGGGTCTTGCCAAACGGGCAGCGATAGCAGTAAGGGTAGGGCAGGTGGGTGACCCCTGGGACCAGCGGTGAGAAGTAGCGGTGGTGCAAGACGTTTGTGGAGGAAAGGCTCATCGCGCCAAAGGTTCTGCCGTGAAAGGCCCCGGTGTAAGCGAGCATCCTCGGGCGTCGGGTGTGCCAGCGTGCGCACTTGAAGGCAGCCTCAACCGCCTCCGCCCCGGAATTGCCGAAGTAGACCCTCTTGGGAAAATCACCCGGGGTTATCCTCACCAGTCTCTCCGCCAGCTCCACTTGGGCGGGATAGTAAAAGTCGGTCCCGGCGAAATGGGTCAGCTTTTTGGCCTGCTTGACCACGGCCCTGACGATGCGGGGATGCGAGTAGCCGTAGTTGAGCACGAACATTCCGGAGGAGAGGTCCAGAAGCACATTGCCGTCTAGATCCCTTACATAGCATCCCCAGCCCTCCTCCGCCGCGATGGGCTCGGCCCTAGTGTAGGACGGGGACATCACTTTCTCGTCCTTGGCCACGAGCTCCCTCGCCTTGGGGCCGGGAATCTCCTTGATCACCCTCGGTCCTCCCTTGACCCACGATGGCTTTGGCATAAGATCACACCTCATCCTTGATTCTTTTCTCCTTAAATATTTGAGGAAAAAATCATTTTCTTAACAACTGGTAGTTATGGTCATCATGAATGCCGAAAAACAGACCAACCTCATCCATTAATATTTGATGAGAAATAGATATGCGAGGAGGCCGGACGCATGTATCTCATTCTGGGATGCGGCGACGTGGGTTACTCGGTAGCGGCCGAGCTAAAGAGTCGCGGCGCAGAGCTGGTGATCATCGATCGGGACCCGAAGCGCGTTGAGCAGCTGAAGCAGCTGGGCTACAACGCGGTCGTGGGTGACTTTGGTCTGCCCGATGTCCTGCGGGAAGCTGGTTTTGAACGCGCTGAGATGATATTGATCATGGCCCCTGAGTTCACCTCCGTGGAAAGTGCTCTGGGCGCTATCGGCAGGCTCAAGACGGAACTAAAGATTGACCCGGTCGTGGTCGCTCGGGTCACCGACGAGGCCGAGGTTGACGAGGTTAAAAGGCTGGGGGCCAGCGACGCCCTGCCCAGCTCACAGCTTCTGGCTAGATTTACCGTCGACAGGTTTGAAGCCCTCAGGGCCATGGTCAGGGAGAAGAGGCTCCGTGCCCTGATCCAAGAGCTGGTCGGCGGCAGGCTCGCCATCGTCCTCCAGACCAATCCCGACCCTGACAGCATCGCCAGCGGGGTGGCGCTCAAGCGCTATGCCAAGGCCTTCGGACTCGACTCCGACCTGATTTATGACGGTGTGGTCGGACACCCCCAAAACCGCGCCCTGGTCAACCTGCTGGAGCTAAATCTGCAAGAGGCCGAGAAAATCGACTTCACCAAGTACACTTCGTTTGCGCTGGTGGATGTGGCCACTCACGCCAACTGCGCTCTACCAAAGAACATCATTCCAACCATCGTCATCGACCACCACTCAGTGCCTTCGGGTGAAGTCAAGGGAAGATACGTTGACACCACCCTTGTCGGCGCCAACGCAACCATCATGACAAACTACCTCAAATACGGTGGAGTTGAAATTGATGGACCCACTGCGGCGGCCTTGGTCGTCGGGATCCTCACAGACACCATGTTCTTCACCCGCGGGGCCAAGGCACCTGACTTCGAAGCCTTTGAGCACCTGATGAAAATCGTGGACACAGATCTGCTCAACCGGCTGCTCTGGCCGACGATAACCTCTGACGCCCTGGATGTTCTGGCGACGGCGATAAAGAACAGCAAGTTGAAAGGGGGCTACTTGCTAGCCAACGTGGGTGAGGTCAAAGAGAGAGATCTCATCGCCCAGGCTGCCGATTTTCTGCTCAACCGAGATGGGGTCACGACCACTTTCATCTACGGCATCTGTGGCGACGTCGTCCGCGTCTCAGCGAGGACCAAGGATGTAACCCTTCACTTGGGCCAGAAGTTGAGGGAGGCCTTTAGCGAGATCGGCTCTGGTGGCGGGCATCCGAGAATGGCTGGTGCCACCATACCGCTCACCTACTTTGGCAGGGCAAACCGCGCCACCGTCAAAAGAGAACTGAACCGGGTGGTCGCGAAAAGGTTCCTTGAGGCTGTGGGTTTGGAGAAACCGAAGACAAAACGGAAGAAAAAACCCAGCGCGCCGGCGCCCAAGCCGAAGGCCCCCAAGCAGAAGACGGTCGAGCCCCCGCCTCAACAGCAACGCCTGTTGTAAAAAACCCTGATTAATCTAGAAAAGATTCTGCTTGAGTTTATCCCAAAGAAAAAGAATCATAATTGGGGTGGACTTGACGAACCTCCACGAGTCCCTGCAGGGAATTCTCAATGAAAAGGAGCTGAAGTTGCTGCCGAGGAGATTCAAGAGAACTGGACACGTGGCGATCATCAATTTACCTGACGAACTTCTAAACAGATCCTGGGAGATCGCGCTGAAGATAATGGAACTCACTGGCGCCAAGACCGTCGCCAGGAGCGAAGGAGGAATCACAGGAAAGTTTCGAGAGCCACGGCTGAGGGTTATCGCCGGTGATCCCAATACCGAAGTCATTCACGTGGAAAATGGTTGCAGATTCAAA
>JAWCKT010000028.1:0-11248 GCA_038851515.1 Hadarchaeum sp. (SeqCode) | reverse complement strand
GACCGCCTTCAATCCCTTTTGGAGATTAAGAAGCTCCACGATAGATACAGGCACATTCAGGAGGTAATCATCCAGCCATTCGACCCGAAGCCCGGCACAGTGATGTGGTCGTGGCAGCCCCCTGACGAAAAAACTCTATTAACTACGGTTGCCCTAGCTCGATCCACTCTCCCCGACGTTAGCGTTCAGGTGCCCCCCAACTTGTTGAGCTTAAATGGATCAGTAGTGCAGCCGGGGAGCACTGAGTTCAACATGGCCGTTTCTAGGGTGATTTCGGCCGGTGCCTCTGACTTTGGCGGCATTTCTTCAATAACTCCGGATTTCATCAATGTTGGTCGTCCCTGGCCCAGTTTGGCCCAGCTTCATGCCGCCATAGAGTCTGCTGGCTGCAGACCTAGGGAAAGATTACCCATTTACCCACGCTTCATAAATGAGGAGAGGTTTATGTCAAGTGAGGTGAAGAAGCTTGTCCTTGAGCTTGCCGATGAGGAAGGCTATCGTGCTGAGGCGGTCTAGATTTTGGGAGTTACTCCAGCGCGCGATGGCCGGTGAGGAGCTAAGCGCGGAAGACGGAGCGCTACTCCTGAAGGCTGAGGGCAAGAAACTGCAGGCTCTGATTCAAGCAGCCGACGAAATGAGAAGGCGCAAAGTCGGAGATATCGTCACCTATGTAAAGAACCGAAACATAAATTTCACCAATGTGTGCATAGGAAGCTGTAGGTTCTGTGCTTTTCGTTGTAAACCCGAGGATTCTCAAGCTTACGTACTTTCACCCGAACAAATTGAGGCGAAGGTCAAAGAGGCGCTCGAGGCGGGCGTCACTGAAATCTGCATTCAAGGTGGGTTGCATCCCGATTTTGGTTTAGAAGACTACCTTGAGATTATTCAAACGGTGAAAAAGGCGGCTCCCGGGGTACATATTCACGCTTTTTCCCCCGCGGAGATCAACTACATCGCGGATAAAGAGAACATGGGATTGGAGGAGGTAATCGTTAAACTAAAGGTAGCGGGGCTGAACTCGGTTCCCGGGACAGCAGCTGAGATTTTGGTTGATAGGGTTCGTTCGATAATCTGCCCCGAGAAAATATCCACAGAACAATGGATCAAAACGGTCAAGACCTGTCACCGTTTGGGACTGCCTACAACCGCAACGATGATGTATGGGCATGTGGAGACGCCTCTGGAGCAGGCACAGCACCTTTCCATCATCAGGGAGATCCAAAAGGAGACCCACGGCTTCACCGAGTTTGTTTTGTTGGGGTTTGTTTCTCGAAACACCCTGCTGGGCCGGGAATTTAATCTAAAACCATACCCTGACTTAGTCCATAGTTTGCGCTTGCATGCGGTGGCCCGGTTGATGCTCGCTGGCTACATTGATAACGTTCAGACCTCGTGGGTGAAACTTGGACCTAGAGGGGCCCAGCTCATGCTCAAGGCAGGCGCAAACGATTTGGGCGGGACACTCATGGAGGAGAACATAACAAAAGCAGCCGGCGGAAGTCTATGTAGCATGACCGCGGAGCAGCTGGAACGCCTGGTTCTGGAAATAGGTCGGATACCGCGGCAGCGAACCACAACTTATGAGTTAATTTAGCTCGCTTTCAGCTGGCTCGATTGTTAGCCTTGATCCCGGCGGATTTTAGGACCGATCGCGCCAGTTTAATTCTGGAAGGAAGGTCTGGCATCAGCAGATCGGTGGAAAATACCGCTACACCAAGAGCCTCGATTTTCGACCTTAGTGTTTCGTCCCTTTTGTCAATAACGAGCCCGCTGATTAAATCATGGTAGTATTGTGCGACGCCCAACGGGCTGACTTCATAGCCTAGCCCGCTCATCAGGGCTCCGGCTGGTCCGCTTACTGGGGAACCGCTAACAATCGGTGAAACAGCGATGACCTTTTCCCGTAATTTTTTTAAGGCGGATCTGATTTCACTAATAGCTAAGATGGGTCCAATGCTGGTTACGGGATTGCTGGGGCCGATGATGATGACCTCGCCGTTTTCTATTGCCTCTAGGACCCCGGGTGCAGCCCGGGCCAATTCAGCGCCTTCAAAGAGGACGGATTTCACCCGGTCACGAGCCCGCCTAGCGACCCAGAACTCGTGGAAGGTCATGGTACCGCCTTCGGTGTAAATCCGCGTGGTAACTCTATCATCAGACATAGGCATGACTTTAGCGAGAACGTTAAAACATCTGCAGAGTTCCCGTGTAACGGCAGAGAGCGGTTCTCCCATTTTCAAGAGGACGGTGCGGAGCTGTTTGATTTTTCGGTCCCGATCCCCGATGCGTAGCAGCTCTGGTTTACCCTCCCGCTCGAGCCTTTCGTGTTCTTCAAACGTGTCCCCTCTTAATCCATACCATGTTTCCTCGTTGACCACACCAGCGAGCGTGTACATGACGGTGTCTATGTCCGGCGAGACGTAAAGGCCGGAAATTTCTAGGTCCTCCCCGGTGTTGACGATTATGGACAAGTTCTCCTGACCCACCAGAGAAGCCAGACCTTGGAGTAGCTTCGGGGTGCCGGTGCCCCCCGACAACACCGTCAGCAAATCATCACCTGAAAAGATCCAGTTCGGGCGCCCGGATCACCTCACGAATAGTTCCGTTGCCCTTTTCGTATTTTGCCCCCTTGATCAGCACGGCGGGGATTCCTTCGCCTGATTCTCCCATTATCATGACAGCCGCAGCCGCCAGTGAATCTGCGGGACAGGTAACGGTTACCTTTAGTTCTTTTCCGTAGAGATCTCGCCAGCCGCGCATGTCCAACAGAGGTTTCATGCCTGCGACCCCTATGGCCAGACCGATGCAGCCACAGCGAAAGGGTCTTCCCTGAGTGTCGGTTATGATTACCGCGATGTCAACGCCCAGCTTTTTTTTGATGGTTTCCCTGATCTTGGCAGCGCTGGCGTCTGGGTCGCTGGGCAATAGCGTCACGTGTTCATTGTCAACGTTGGAGCGGTCCACGCCTGCGTTAGCGCAGACAAAACCGTGATTGGTCCGCGTAATTATCACGTGGCCCAACCTTACAATCTCTGAAGACTGCCGGAGGATGACCTCGACCATGCGAGGATCTTTATCGATTTTTTTCGCGATCTCGATGGCCGAGGGGCTGGGTGTGATGGTGCGCAGGTCGACGATTTCTCCCTCGGCCTTTGAGATTATTGTCTGGGCCACAGCTAGCACATCTCCATCCTCAATTCTTAAGTGTTGGTTTTCCGCCGCCGCTACTATCAGCTCACCGATATCGTCGCCACGTTTTACCATCGGGATGCCCGTTATTGCAAAAAGCTGCACATATAACACCGATGGGGATTATTAGTGTGAATGGTTTAAATCAGATGGTGGTGGGTATGAAGTTCGGAGTGGAGTTTGTCCCCTATCTCAACTTGGACACCATGGCGGCTCTGGCGAAGGAGGTTGAGCAGCTAGGGTTCCAGCAGATCTGGGTCTGCGATCACTACCATAACCGTTACGTGCATTCGGTCCTAGCCCAGCTGGCGTTAGAGACGCGCCGGGTTCAACTTGGACCCGGCGTGACCAACCCCTATCTGGCCCATCCAGCGGTAACGGCGGCCGCGGTGGCCACGCTTAATGAGATGTCAAAAGGCCGGGCGCTTCTTGGGATGTCTTCCGGAGATCCCTTTTTTTTGGAGACGGTGGGGATAGAGCAGACCAAGCCTCTCACCAGCGTTCGTGAAGCCGTGTTCATAATCAGAAAGCTGTTTGCCGGGGAGAAGGTGGATTTTGAGGGCGAGTGCTTTACCTGTCGAGGGGCTAGACTTAGGTTCAAACCTTTGAATCGCATCCCGATTTATGTCGGTGGCAGAAGGAGAAAGATGCTCAAGCTGGCGGGAGAAGTTGCCGACGGTGCCCTCATCAACGCCTCCCACCCGGTAGATATCGAGGACTCGGTCAAAAACATCAAGGAGGGTTTAAGGCGAAGGGCGAGCCCCAGCGATGATTTTGACTTCGTGGCTTACATGGCGGTCTCGATCGACAAAGATGAAAGGAGGGCTCGTGATGCGGCCCGGGGCGTGGTTGCCTTTGTGGCTTCCTCAGCTCCGGAGGATTCCTTGTCTCATCGGGCAATTTCTGCCGAGGACGTGGAGGAGGTGAGGAGATATCTGCGCCGAGGTGAGCTGGCAAAAGCAAGAGAGGCGGTGACTGACGAGATGTTGGATGAATTTTCGGTGTGCGGAAAGGCCGACAATTTGGTCGACCGCGTCTTGGAACTGGAGAAAATTGGAGTCACTAGAGTGGTAATCGGTTCTCCGATAGGGCCAGATCCGCTCAAATCGCTAAAGCTGGTGGCGGAAAAACTTTTGGATCAGGGTTGATCTCAGGATTGCCCAAATTCGGCAGATATCAATCGCAGAACTTTCTAGAGAGCAATTTTACTTCATCTAGAAACTTGATGATTGAATTATCGGTAATTCGATAGAATATCTTTTTACCCTCCCGCCGAGTATTCACGATTTTACACTTTCTCATTTCCCGGAGGTGGTGTGAGACCAAGGATTGTTCAAGCTTGGTTTCATTCACGATGTCGTAAACGCATCGCTCTCCCTTTTTTAATAAATGTAAAATTTCAAGCCGCGTTTTATCACTGACGCATTTCAGGAGCTTTAGTTGTTCATCTATTCCCATTCTAACACCATTTCTAAATCAAATTTGGCTGCCTTTAAAAGCAAGTTTCTAGTCAAAGTAGCCCCGAGTTCGTTTGCAGAGCCAGACTAGAAAAAGCATCAGAGGAACCTCAGTTAGGACCCCGACCACTGTAGCCAGCGCAGCTCCTGATTGTACTCCAAACAAGGTAATCGCTACTGCGACGGCAACTTCAAAATGGTTGCTGCCGGCGATTATCGCCACCGGGGCGGCGTCTTCGTAGGGGAGATGGATCTTTTTGGCGATTATGTAAGGAATCGCGAAGATGATGAGAATGTTGGCGAAGATGCCGATGGTTATTATGCCGATTATTATTGGAATGGCGAGGAGAAGGTGACCCTGATAGGAGAAGAGCACGACCAAAGTGATCAGCAGGGCAGCGATGGCGGTCTTGCCGAGAGGGGGAACGAGCTTTTTCTGGAACCAGTCGAGTCCCTTTCTTTCAATCGCTATTTTTCTTGTGTAGTAACCGGCTAAGAGCGGGGTGACGATATATATAGTGACGGTCAGGGCGATGGTGGCCCACGGTACGACGATGCCCGAGATTCCAAGCAGAAAAGTTGCCAGTGGGGCGTAGAGGACAACCATAGTCAGGGAGTTTATCGCTGTCATCACCAACGTGTGAGCGACATTTGCCTTGGCTAGATAGCTCCACATCAAAACCATCGCCGTGCATGGAGCCACTCCGAGCAGTATCATGCCGGCCCGGTATTGCTGGATTTGTTCAGGTGTCAGGAACTGGCCGAAGACAATGCTGAGGAAAAACCAGGCAAAGAAGGCCATCGTGAAGGGCTTTATCGCCCAGTTCATGAAAAGTGTGAGACCTACTGGTTTTGGTGACCTGATGGCTTTCTTAACCTCTTTGAAGTCAATCTGGACCATGATGGGATAGATCATGAAAAACAGACAGACGGCTATGGGTATGGAAACTTGGGCGACCTCGAATTCGGCTAGGATTTGCGAAATCTGGGGAAAAGTTCTTCCCAAGAGTATGCCAACTACAATGCAGAGTGCCACCCACAGAGTAAGGTATTTCTCCCATAGGCTGAGCTTTCTTTCCACTTTCATGATATTACCATCATATGAATTTATATTTATAATAGTTCGTGATCTATATAAAGGTGTTGTCGGTCGAGAGGTTGGCTCTAAAGGGCGGGAAAGGAAGTAAGGACTAACTTTCGATATCCTTCAATACTTTTCTCCCAAGGTTGGTCAGCCTGTAGATTAAAAAGTTTCTTTCCTTCCGAAACTCCACGAGTCCGGCATCTTTCAGTATCTTTAAGTGGTAGGAGAGATTGGAATATTTTATTTTCATCAGATTGACGAAAACACAAACACATAACTCGTTGATCCCTAAGGCCCGCAGGATACGCAGTCGGGTAGGATGCGATATTGCTTGCAAAAATTTTAGGGTTTTTTTGGTCTCGGCTTCCACAATATCTCTTACTATTTCCAGCACATCTGCGGAAATACTGTAGTCCGGTGGAAGCTTAGAACTTAGCCGTTCAAGTGAGTTGTCCCGCATGATTTCACTAGATTAATGTTGGCACTGAATAATAAATTGTTTTATATAATCCGGCTTCCTTCAGAGCATTTTCCAAAGTTTCCATGCTCGGGGCCAGACCAATGATTCTGATGTCGTGATCGATAACTATGGCAGGAGTTCTCTCTATCCCATATTCCTTGACTTTTTCATTCATGCCCTCATAGATTTTTATTTCGACTCGGTCCCCGTACTTCTCAGAAATTTCGCGCATCATCTTTTTAACCATTCTTCCTCCAGAACAGGGGGAAGTGAAACAAATACCTCTACGAGTACTTTTATACTCCAGCCTCCCAAAGAGTAGTTTTCAATGGTTTCAAACATCCGGGGCAGGGAGGTTCGGCGGTGAAAACTTCCAATTTTACCATTTCATGCACCCTTTCTGATTTTTTCGATGGCGCGCTTGATCTCTTCTTTGGTTGGGACGCCACCAACCTTTACAATTGTTTTGTCAATTACCACTGTAGGCGTCATCATAACGCCCATTTTTGCAGCCTCTTCTGATAAGGCATCTTCTTTAGTCACTTCTATGTCAGTATAGCCTAGTTCCTCCACCGTTTCTCTTACCACCTTTTCTGCCGCTTTGCACTTCATACAGGGGGGCACTGTGCCAAAAATTCTTATTCTCATCAAACCACCATTTCAATTTTATTTGAAATTCTGAATATTTAAACTTTCTTAAGCGGAGGATGATTTTCAATTACTTCAATTTTTGGATTATTTCGTTGGCAAGGAAGCGCATCGCCTTTTTGAAGACGAATCCCTTATCCCTTATTAAGTCCAGCAGCAGCATTTTTGGCCGAAGATAAAATTTCATGTAGGCCGTTCTCAAGGCTTTGGTTATCTGATCGGCCGTGAGGGATTTCAACTTCATCACGGGATCTAGGGTGGTGAACTTTCTCCAGTTCATGGTGACTAGTATCTTTTCCTCCAGGGCGTATGTCCACAGCCTTGTCCCCGGATATGGGGTGGCGATGGTGAACTGGGCGAGATCAACGCCGACTTTTTTAGAAAATTTTATCGTTGTTTCAATTTCTTCCGGGCTTTCTTCTGGAAAGCCGATGACAAAGGACCCTAGTGCGTGAAGCCCAGCTTTTTTGGCGTTTCTTACCGCCCACTCAGACTTTGCCGGCGTAATCCCCTTTCCGATGAAATCCAGCGTTTTCTGCGATCCCGATTCAATTCCAAAGTAAACGGTATGAGCTCCCGCTTTCTTCATCGCGCAGGCCACTTCCGGGGAAAAGGTATCGACCCTTGACGAAGCCGTCCAGGTAATATCTAGCCCCTCTTTTCTGATTTCGTCGGCAAGGGCAATAGCTCGCGACCTTTGCAGAGTAAAAGTGTCATCCAGAAATTCAATCTCCCTTTTTCCATACTCTCTTCTGAGTACTGAAAGCTCCTCCAACGCCCTAGCCACGCTGTGTCCGCGCCATTTTTTACCGAATTGGAGCGAGGATGAACAGAAGATGCAGTTGAATGGGCAACCCCGGCTCGTGATTATGGTACCGAATTCTATTTTCCCCGCCCGGTATTTTTTCATTGGGAGCAGGTCGTAAGCGGGCATTGGGATATCGTCAACGTTTTCTACCGGCCCTCTTGGCGGGTTGTTTATTACTCTTCCATTATGTTGAAATGACAAACCGAGTATGTCTTTCAGGTCCTTTTTCTTTTCTAAGGAATCTACCAATTCTTTAAAGGTGTGCTCCCCCTCACCCCTCACGATGAAGTCCACCTGCGGGCATTCCTGCATAGTTACTTCAGGCAGAAAAGTTACATGGGGACCACCGAGGACGATTTTCACATTTTCGTTGATTTTCTTGGCAACTTTGACGGTTTCGTAGGCGTCGGGCATCATGGAGGTAGTCGCGGTTAAGCCAATCAGTTCTGGATCATAGCTCCTTATTATCCTGCCTAAGTTTTCTAGATCATATCCTTCAGCAACTGCGTCGACGATTTTCACATCGTGATCCCCTCTGATCATTGAGGCAAGATAAGCTAGACCGAGCGGAGGACCGGTGGTGCCCATGACCTTAGTTATGGCGCTCTCATTAGGTGGAGAGATGAGCAGCACCCTCATCTTTCAGTCACCCACATAAGTAAATAGTTCATAAAATACTATAGTCATATCATTTAAGCGCAGTTTTGACTTTGAAGGATAGCCAACTTGGAAAAGAACATTTTTCTTTCTATTTTGACTTTAAAAATAGAAGTAGCTCGCAGGATAGTTTTGAAAAGATTTTTGATCCTTCCAGAATTGGGTGATTTAACAGCGTGGCCTTCATTAGCGACCATCTGGTATGAAAGTAAATGCTGATAAGCTTGCTTTGAGCGAGACATAGGTATCGCTTTTTTTGACAAATACTTCAGAATCTCGATGATCGAGGGCAGAAAGCGGCCGGGAAAGCCAAGGATGGCCTCATTCATCCCGATATCCGTTGCATCCCTGCAGCCGTAGCAGCCGAATGAGTAATTCAGTCGATTCTCTAAGTAGGGTATGATTGTGGCATCGACGCAAGCGGCTTGGAGCACGGCCGTGGAGGCTTGCACACGTTCGCCACCCTTCATGTTCAAGTATGCCAGAACAATCCACATGAGTTTTTCCACTTCGTCTTCCACGATTACTACGTCGGGATTGTAGTCGAACCTGTCCAAGGGAAAAAGATGTATCTGTTTGATCAGCCCAGGTTGCAGTTTCGGCATACCGGCGAACATCCTCTGTCCCACGGCCTCATCGGAGACGATGCCAAAGCCGACGAGGGCTTTGCCTGATTTTAGGTTGTCCGTCAATTCCCGAAAACCGCAAGATGAAGCCGCCGCTGGGCAGGAAAGTTCATCCTTCTTAAGCAAGACGTTGTACCCCTTTCTGGCTTTCATTACCGCTTGGCAATATCGGTGCTTTGTTAATACTTCGGCTTTAGGTACATCTTTCTCAGCCGCCATCAGCCGAACTCCTACGGGCGACCACTTCAGATCAAGGATGTTTTTCATCTCCTCGCCAAGCTTTCTAAACTCCACAGCCATGTCTATACCGCCCCGCCCAGCCTTTTTTTAATGTATCCGATACATATGAGGTTCTTTGCTATTACCGGCAAGAGTTCGGCAGGAATTCCAATTATCACGCCATCATCTAGGTACTCCAGTCCCAGCTCCTTTGCTTTATTTCTCGAAAATTCGCAGGCGAACGTTACGTTGAGACTTCCAAGATAAGGTCTAGCTGTCGAGTAAGAGCATATCTGGCGCGGCGCTGAGATCCAGCTTTCGACTTTTCCACCTTTTTCAAATATGGTGGCTTGTACTAATTCTAAGGCCCTTCGGGGCATGGTTTCTGCGATTATCACGTCCGGTTTTAGTGGCGTGGTTTCTAGTGGGGAGAGAAGTATTGCGTACACGCTTTTGGGCCTTAAGCATGGGGCCGCCTCAAAATATCTCCTTGCGGCCATCTTTGAGCTACATGAGCCCCTGCTGAAGTAGAATTCACCAGTAATTTCTTCCTCAGGCGGTTCCGTGAGTCCTAAGGCCGACGCACCCCTTTTACATTCATGAAGCCGCTCCGTCGCATAGAAAGTATTGCCGGCCATGGCATACTTTACCATAACACAGTAGAACATTGGTCTGTCGAGTTCTTTAACGCCCGCTGGGATATCCCCTGGTTTGTTCAGTAAACTCACAGCCACTAATGGAGATTTAAGTGCTAGTATTTCTCGAAGCCTACGACCGATTTCTCGATACTGCTCAAGCTCGATCAAATAACGCTGCCTCCATTTTTCACGTATTCATTCTGCGCTTGATACGTCACGAGAATCATACCAAGCCTCCGTAGAGCATACCGATCATGGTGGCGACAATGACCACCAGCACTATATACACACCGGCTTTTCTCCACCCGACCATCCTCATCAGCACGACTATGCTGGGTAGGCTCAGGGCTGGCCCAGCTAGCAGCAGGGCAAGGGCAGGGCCGGGTGCCATGAGCCCGGAGCTGTAACCGAAAAGAGTCCCTATGATTGGAACCTCGAGCAGCGTCGGCATATACAGCAGCGCGCCAACTACTGACGCCAGCAGGCAGGCGAAGAACGAGTTGTCTCCGAGATAAGGTTTGGTCAGCTCCCCCACAGCTATCGACGGATCATGGGATGGTGAGAAATTTGCCGCGATTCCACCGATCACTCCAACTACAAAAACGCCGACCAGCAGGACGGGGAATATCTTTTTTACGATCCACCATGTTTCATGACCCCAGTTTTTGACCTCGTCCTTTGTGTAATAGAATATTAATATCACAGCGACCGCGATGGTTAGCAAGTAAACAACCGCCAGCCTGAACAACAGTGAAATCAGTCCGGAGGCGCCGACGACCAGTATCGCGACCAAGAGAATGAAAAATATTGGAGAAACGTATTTGGGTCTGGTGCCAGTGGACGTTTCAACTTGAGTGACTTGATTAATGGCTAAAACCTCTTTTTTTGCCCCCCGTTCAAAAATTGCTTCCATAATGAGGCCGATGATAATAGCCATGGATACCGAACTCACTGCTCGGGCAATGCCTAGGTCAAAGCCCAGCACGCTGGCCGTGAAGACTATTGCCAAGACGTTGATGGCCGGTCCCGAAAATAAAAAGGAGAAGGCAGGACCTATTCCAGCGCCGCGCTTGTAAATGCCTTGGAATATGGGCAATATCGTGCAGCTGCATACCGCTAAGATGGCTCCAGAGATAGAGGCAACGCTGTAGGAGAGCCACTTCTTGGTTCCGGCCCCAAAATACTTGATCACGGATTGCTTGCTCACGAGAGCCGCTATTGCACCGGAGATGAAAAAGGCGGGCACTAGGCAGGTGATCACGTGAGCCGAGAGATACTCAATCAAGGCGTCGATTCCTGGTCTGATTATATCATACATAGTATTTCAAAATTATTTGAACTACTATTTAAAGATTAGGTCAGCTCGCTCAAAAGAAGCAACGAGTCGTAATCTATTCTATATGTGGCAAATGCCTTTGTCCGACTCGATTGGCTCGGTTATGGGTTCACCTGGAGGTTGCTC
>JAWCKT010000027.1:5879-11838 GCA_038851515.1 Hadarchaeum sp. (SeqCode) | reverse complement strand
CCACCATCATCCTGTGGAAGGAAGCGTTTAAACCGAGTTCCGGATCCCGCGCGATTACCACGGCTGAGGAAAGGTAAGGCCCTCCGTCGAACGGATAATGTAACAGTATCGGAAACTGGCTGAGGTCAGCAGGAACTTCACTATAGCCTTGGGGATCGACCAAATTGGGCTCCTTAGGATGATCGATCGCCCAGGCCAGCTTGGAGATGATCTCACTGGGTTTTATGCCCAAGCCCAGAGCCACCAGCTCGCGGGTGGAGCAAAGGTTGGCTACCACGGGCATGGAAAATCCCTTGACGTTTTCAAACAGCAGCGGTCGATCGTTTCGGAGCCTGATCAGGGTCGAAATCTCATATCTTGTGTCGACGGGGCGCCTAATCCTCGTGAGCAGACCCCTCTCATCAAGCTGTTTTAAGAAACCGCGCAAATCCAAGGCATCACCCTATCCTCGTCATCAGGGCGTCAAAGCCCTCCTTTTTTATCGCCCGGGCCACCCTTTCCTGGAGGTCCTTGCCTGGGGTGAGCGCCACCATGTTGCCACCCAGTCCGCCGCCCGTCATCTTCGCCCCGTAGGCGCCATTTTCCCGAGCCAGCTCGACCAAGAAATCCAGCTCTTTGCAGGAAACCTCAATCGCCTGCAGAAGCTGGTGATTTCTGTCCATAAGCATTCCGACCGTTCTAAGGTCATAGTCCACAAGCGCCTTCCTCGCGATATAGGCGAGTTCCTCCGCCTCCTTGAAAATCCGCTCATATTTAACCGGGTTTTTCTGGCGGCGCTCCCTGACTCCCGCTACCGCCGCCTCGGTGTTAGCCACTAGACCGGTGTTGCCCATCACTATCTCAACCGGGCGTTTTATCGAGATTCTTTCTATCGGCTTACCACGTATGAACCAGAGCAACCCACCATAGGTCGCGGCAGTGTTGTCCACTCCGGAAGGATTCCCATGATAGGCCTTCTCACCCTCGTAGGCAATTTGATTGATCTGTTCGTCAGAGAAAGACAGGTTAAACTCCTGGGAAAGAGCCCTAGCTAGTGCCACACATGAAGCCGCGCTCGCTCCAATTCCGCTGGCAGCTACCAGGTCGCCCTCCAAGGTTATTTTGAGCAAGTTCCTAGATAGATCCACCCCAGCAGCCCTCAGAACCCGCTCAATGGAATCGCGTTGCTGTTCCTGCTTTTCCTCTTTATACCCGGGCGTGGCTGGCCTGCGGTCATCCAGAACCCAACCTGAGCCTTCACCTCGTTCGATCCTAGCAACTGTTGCCTTCTCAATGGCTGACACTATGGAAGGGACGCCGTAGACAACAAAGTGCTCATTAAAGAGTATCACTTTTCCGTAACCTTTACCTTCCCCCATTCGATCACCCGGTTCACTTTAACAGGGCTCTTCTTATGCTTCTGAGCTCCTTTAATATTTCCGCGCCTACATCAGCAGTTGCTCTACTAGGCATGCCGAAAAGCGGTCTACTTCTAACGTACCTCAATATGGTTTCCCTGATTTCCAAAAAGTTGGTCACCCCCCAGATGGAAGCCTCTGCTCCTCTGGTCCCAGGGCCAGATGTCCCACCAGCAGGTCCTGTATATCCGGCAGTATGAATCTGTACGGAACCAATCCCGAACTTCCGCGATAACGGGCCCTGAATGACGTCTATCGACATCACCCTCGCATAGGGAACCGTATGCTTCATCTTCCACCAGACCCCCCGCTCGACCAGCACCTCATCTGAAGTCAATGTGTACGAGATGGAGGCGTAGTACTTTCGAATCCAGTAGGCAACGAAGGCGATGATGATCACCACGACCACCAGTGGCAACATCAGATAGGGCCAGCTCCCCCGCCAGAGCTCTGGAGCATAGGTCGCTGCTGCGTAGAGAACAAACAGACAAACTGCCAGAGGCACCGTGGCCGCAAGCGCCAGATAACTGTAGTAGACCTTTTTCAGGTTTGGATGAGGCTGGAATTTCTTACCTATTTCCAAGTCTAACCCCCTTCTATCTTCATCGGGTATCTATTTAACTTTCAAGAAAATATCGAATATGATTCAAATGAAGATTGTGGCTACCAGTGCCGGGAGCTACCCTCGCATAGGCGATCGCCCTGAACAACAGCGCCACCGCCAGGCCTACGCCCGGCTGGAGCGTTGCGAGATCACGGTGGAGGAATTTGAAAAAATCCAAGATGAGGTTACTCAAGAAGTTATTGAGGAACAGACCAAGGCCGGGCTGGATCTCGTCACCGATGGTCAGGTACGCTGGTACGACCCAATCTCCCACCTAGCTAGGTCGATCAATGGCTGTAGGATCAACGGGTTACTCCGGTTCTTCGACACCAATTTTTACTTCAGGCAGCCGGTGATTGAGGGCAAGCTGTCGCGGCGTGGGGCGGTGCTGAGGAGAGAGTTTTCCTTTGCCAAGAAGGTATCCAAAAAGCCGGTTAAGCCAGTACTGACCGGTCCCTACACGCTGGCCAAGCTTTCGATTGACCGGAGTGGGCTGGGCCTTCAAAAAATCGTTAGGAACTTTGCCGAAATCATCGCGACTGAGGTGAAGGAGTTAAGAGAGGAGGGTGCCGAAATAATCCAAGTTGACGAACCGGCAATCCTGAAGCATCCAGACGATTTTAAACTGTTCAGCAAAGCCGTTGAAATCATCGCGGGAGAGAAGGGGAGCGCCCATTTGGCTCTCTACACCTACTTTGGTGACGCAGCCCCACTTTATGAAGAAATGCTTGAACTTCCCATTGACGTAATCGGCCTAGACTTTACCTACAGCCCCAGACTTCATCAGATAATAGTGAAGCAGGGCTGTGACAAGGATATCGGGTTGGGTCTAATCGACGGCAGAAACACCAAGCTGGAAAGACCTGAGGAAATCTTGGAGAAACTGCAGCAGATGCTCCCGGCCCTGAGAGGCGACACCATCTACATAAACCCCTCCTGCGGCCTCGGTGACTATCTGCCGCGGGAAATCGCGTTCCAAAAACTTAAGGTTGTGGCCGCAGTCGCCGATAGAATGAGGAGGATGGTCTGATGCGGGAAAAACTAAAGAGACTCGGAATCGACCTGCCACTACTGCCCACGACATCAGTGGGTAGCCTGCCCAAGCCCCCCTACATTCTTGAGGCTAGGCAGAAGTTCTCGGCAAAGAAGATAGGAGCAGCTGAACTCAGGGCGCTGGAGAAAAAGGCAACTGAAGATTGGATAGCGACTCAGGAGGAGCTGGGCATCGATGTCCTCGTCGACGGGGAGATGTACCGCGGGGACATGGCCGCATATTTTGCCGAACACTTGGAGGGGTTCAAGACCAGTGGGCTGGTCCGCAGCTACGGTAACCGCTACTACCGGAAGCCCATCATCGCGGGTGAAATCAGGTGGAAAGGACCGATCACGGTGGACTGGTGGAAATTCGCTCAAAACCTGACGAAGAAACCGCTTAAGGGCATGATAACCGGGCCCTACACCATGATGGACTGGTCCTTCAATGAGTACTATCCTTCGAGGCGGGATGCCTGTCTGGCGCTGGCCAAGGCCCTGCATGAAGAAGTCAAGGCCCTCTCCAAGGCTGGAGCCAAGATAATCCAAATCGATGAACCGGCAATATCGGCCAGGCCTGAGGAGCTCTCCGAGTTCGCCATCGAGGCCATTCAGACCGTTACCCGTGGCATCGACGCCTATTTCATCTGCCACATCTGCTACGGCGCTTTTGAATTCATCTACCCGGAGATGCTCAAGCTGCCGGTGGACAACTTCGACCTAGAGATGTCGAATTCGGAACTTGACCTCGTTGAGCTGTTCCGGGTGCATCCGTTCACCAAAGACCTTTCCTTCGGGGTTTTGGACGTCCATTCCCACGAGGTGGAAAGTGTGGAAACCATCGAGAGAAGGATCAAAAGAGCCCTAGAAGTTCTCCGCCCCGAGCAGCTCTGGATAGACCCAGACTGCGGCCTGAAGACCCGCTCCAAGGAAGAGGCCGTGGCCAAGCTGAAAAACATGGTCGAAGCGGTAAGAAGGGCAAGAGCCGACATTGGAGGTAGGTAGAACGAGAAGGACGGCAGCATGGTTACTTATTCTAATCGTGAGTTTTGCCGTCATTTTGGTATCGGCCGTAAGCATCCAGATTCTGACGAGACCTCCGTTGCCCCAGCCGGAAGAAAAGTCAAAGGTATTCTACTACTATGAGAACACGATTTTCAGAATAGCGGAAGGCGGCGGTGCAGAAGCGGAATGGAACATGGTGATGCCAGCATCGGAATTCACCGATCTAAACGTTTTGTCCTTTACGGGTGGGACAATTGGCAGTACGCTTGTTCATGGAATTGGTATAGAAAATGCCCGACAGATGTACATCGCGGAGCTGAAGGGCTCCTACGCCGTCTTTGGCCAAGAAATCAAGGTCACCCGCTGCGACCTCGTTAACTTAGGAGTGGGCAATGATCTTAGGATAACGGCAGAATGGACGGTAACGCAACTGGCCCACTGGGAAAACGGGCTATGGAAGATCACCATCGAGCCCGTTGATGCAGAGACCTATGCCCGCAACACTTTGAACCAGATCAAGGACCTGCAGGGCAACCTTTCCCTTTTCTCCAATAGCCCCTCTGAGGTGTGCCAGCTCAACATCGTTTCCACAATGACTTACCTTCTGCCCTATGGGGCCAAAATTGTCAGTCCAAGAGACGCGACTTTCAGATATACCATTGACTTCGGCGGCGGTACTAAGGAAACCTTCATCTTTCACATCACTGATGTTGAGGAGGCGCAGGCCGTGGTGATGGAAGATCTCCTCACAGTTACTTCCCACCCCCTTTCGATCTCGGCTGAGGAACTTTTAGAAAATACTAGGTTCGTCAGCATTGAGTACACGGATGTTCCACCGCCTGTGAGCTTTGAGGATATCGCGGCTGGGATAGCTGCTGAGATGAAGTTTGGAAGGGAAAGAAACTCATATGACGTTTTTCTGGATGGAATCGAGCTTAACCTCTCAACCCATCAACTGCTTTACTATTCGGCGCTGCAAATCATCAAAATTTACGAAAACGGCACTGGGCCGTTGCTCAGTGGCAAAAACCCCATCTCCGTGGCGCCACCAGAAGCTGAAAAAGGAGACTGGGACGCCTTCCTGAAAACACTAACCACAGAGGAACTGGTGGCTCTGGCCCGAGATGTCCGCGACCGCATCAACTCGACCGGGAAATCGCCAGAATGCATTGACAGCCCGATCGGCAGCGTGAGACCCAGAGACGCCTTGTTCACCTTTCTCCGGGCCATTTCCTTCCACCGAGAACAAGTAATCCTGCCCGGCCAATTGAAATTTTTACCCACACCCACAGGGTTTCTGTTGAAGGACGGCGTCGAAGTTCCGGCCCATCTTGTTTATTTCACGCTCGGAGAAAAGTACGTCATCACCGAGACGGACAGGGTGAATCAAATTATCTCCGAGCTAAGACAATCGGGGACAGCCGACAGAGAATTCGCTGAAAACGCCTGCGGATGGGTTTACAAAAACATATCGTATCCCTACCCTCTAGTCTTAGGCTGGTTCACTTCGGAAGAGGTTTTGGAGATGAGAACCGGGAAGTGCTTGGATAAAGCCAATCTTTACTTAGCCCTCATGAGAACTGCCGGCTTGCCAGCTAGACGCGTCACCGGTTTCCTGATCTTTGACCAGGTTGAACCGCCATTCTCAGACATCGCCGGTTTGACTTCAGAGGGAAAATACCTCGTGGGGCACGCCTGGGCCGAGGTTTATATCTTTGGCGAGGGCTGGCTTTTCGCCGATCCCACTGCAGGTTATTTCAGGCGGCAGGAATACGAAAACAACATCTACTCAAGGATCGAGGAGACATGGCAAGAGGTGCTGGCCCAATACGAAACGATTTACGGCGGGTTTTAAAGGTGTCTGAAATGAAGGTCGACAAGATTGACCGGGAAACGCTGAAATTCATCCTGGCGGTTTCGC
>JAWCKT010000027.1:0-5869 GCA_038851515.1 Hadarchaeum sp. (SeqCode) | reverse complement strand
TTTGCCGGGGTTCTGAGGGCAAAAGGAGGTGTGATAAAGGAGGTGCTGGTGCTGCCCGGGACGCTTTCCTCGGAGGAATCCGCGGTCCTCCGTCTCCACATGCTGCCAATTGACCCCAGCGCCTGCGGCACCGTTCACAGTCACCCCTCACCAGCAGCCACGCCATCTGAGGACGACCTTCTCTTGTTCGCGAAGTTCGGCCGTGTCCACATAATAGTCGCCTCTCCTTACGACGAAAAATCCTGGAAGGCTTACAACCACCAGGGAGAGAAGATAGAGCTGGAGATCGTGGGGTGAGACCTGATGCAATGGGAGAAATGGAGACCTTGGTATCATGAGATCGTGGAAAAGCTCAAGCTGGATGAGCAGGCGGATCTAGAAGCCGCCAAGTTGCTGAATTGCCTTTTGCCGGAGCCAAACCTCAAGAGGCTAGCAGAAATTATCAGGGGTCATGAGTGCCTCGTCTTGGGGGCTGGTCCGTCGCTTGAAGAGGATTTGAAAAGACTTAAACGGGCGGGCTATCTGGACAAGGTCCTGATCCCGGCAGATGGAGCCACATCGGCGGTTATTCGATATCGAAATCCTGAAATCATCGTCACCGACCTTGATGGCGCCATCGGTGACCAACTTAGAGCTTGGAAAAATGGCAGCTGGTTAGTTGTCCACGGACACGGAGATAACATTGCCCGGCTCCGCAAATACGTCCCCCGGCTGTTAGAGCGCATAATTGGCACCACCCAGACAAAACCAATTGGAAAACTATTCAACTTCGGTGGATTCACGGACGGTGATCGGGCCGCCTTCATGGCCGCGGAACTGGGGGCGAAAGAAATCTACCTCGCTGGCATGAACCTCGGGACCAAGATAGGGAAGTACTCCGGCAGGAAAAATAGAGCACGCAAGCTACTCAAGCTGGAAATATGTAGGGAGCTGCTTGGCTGGCTCTCTTCCGAGCTTGGGGCCAAGATCATCAACCTAACTCAAGGTGGCGAACCGATTCCAAATGTTCCCAATAAAACAGTGGATTAGCTAAAGTAGGCTATCTAGTATTTTAAATTTCTCCACGTGGCGTCTATCTTATCTCCAAAACTCAGCAACTGTTTAATAAAGGCTTGTGAACCGCCCTACAGCAGTCTACTTGTGAACTCCAGAAGATCTCGGACGACAAAATCTCCGGAGTGCTTTCCCTCGCGGTCGAGAAAGAAGGCCTTTATTCCTGCCTCCCGCGGCGCCAAGTAATCAAAAACGTAGTTATCGCCGATGTGAACCACCTCGTCGGCGGGGGCGTCCATCTCCGCCAAGACCTTCAGGTAGAACTCCCCGGTCTTTTTCACCAAACCAAAGTCCGTGGTTGCAGAAAAAACCCGGTCGAAATATTTCTCAAAACCCGACTCCTTAACCTCGACCTCGGCCAGCTCCCTGATGCCATTCGTGATGACAATGAGCTTGAACTTCTGGTGAAGCCGCTCCAGCGCCTCCCGAGCATCTGGGTACGGCCTGACCTTAGGACGACACTCCTCGATTAATTCTCTCCAGCTGCCTTCAAAGCCGAACTCCTTCCACCAGTAACCGATGTTGTACCAAGCCAGATTGTCCATGCCCACCTCATCATATCTTCTCCGGATTTCGCGAAGCGCCTCTGGGACGCTCAGGCCCCAGCGCTCCGAGTACAACCTAGCCATGCAATCAAACCAGAAGGCGTCGGCGAACGTCCAGTCCACCAAGGTCCCGTCTAAGTCAAAGGAGATTATCCTTACCATCGCATCCGCCCCAGTCATTATAGACGTATGTTCGTTTTATTTTATCCGGGAATAATTCAAATAAAGCTCGCTGGTGAAGGCATGGGAAAAAACGAGAAATTCATTCGGGTCAATGGTGATCTTCTACCCTACTCAGTCGAACACCGAAGAATTAGAAACCCGCGGCTGGAATTCAGGGCTGGAGAGCTGCTGATCGTCCTTCCGCTAGGCTGGGGCGATGAAACCCCCCTGCTCAGGGAAAAAATTGGTTGGATCTCAAAAAAACACTTACAAATAAAGTCCGCCCTTGAGAGGTTGAGCAAACAGACGGTGGGGCCAAACGCTCTGCCCATCTTCGGAGAATTCTTTGAAATCCAACGGGGGAAATCATTGGTCTTTGATCCGATAAAGAGGATAATTGAACTAGACCTAGACGACGCTATTCAGAAAAAAAGACTGGCGGCCATGCTCAAGAAAATGCTCGCCGAGGAACTACATAAAGCGGTGGCCTACTACAGCGATCGATTTGGGGTTAACTTCAGGAGGGTCTGCATTAAAAGACACCGGAGCAAGTGGGGCAGCTGCTCCTTCCGGGGTAATTTGAACTTTAACCTCCGACTCGTTCTTCTGCCCAAGGAACTGGTCTGGTACTTGGCCTGCCATGAAGTAGCTCACCTGCGGGAAAGGGGTCACGGTAAAGGGTTCTGGTCGCTAGTTAGCAGTGAGTTCAGTAATTACCGGGAGATGGAGAAAAAACTCTTTGAACACTGGTTTTTCACGCAGAAATGCTTGAGATCGGTTTTTCCTTCACTGACGATTTTTTAAATCGACGATTATGGCCTGCCTAAGTAAAACCTCGCACCTTGGACGAGGCTCCAAGCAGTAAAACATAGGGCCGATAACAGCTCAGGAATCGCCACGGCGGTCCAGTGGTAAACCCAGGGCAGGGCACCAACTACTCCAAGTACGACCGTCAGCACCCCCCAATTCTTATGACCCGAGCGCAATATGCCGATACCCAAAATCCAGAAGGAGATAGGTACCAGCACAAAAAAGGCCACTGAAAAGTAAAAGTGGATTCGCCCTGCCGCCTCGGAAAATATCCCGATTCCGATAAGGGAGATGGTGCCCAGTAAAAAAACCAAACCACCCACGCGCCGGATTCTATCTTGATAGATCGAGAGCATTATCGCGGCAAAAACCGTCGCCAGAAATCCTCCCAGCACCAATCCAGAGTTGAAGACTAGAGCGGCTTCTCCAACGCCCAAATCGCTGAGGGCATTCGCCGTCCAGCTAAACCAAGGCGAAAGCGATATCGCTGAGAAGATGAACAAAAGAGCCACTACCGGTGCCGCAATTCCGCAGACTCCGGCTAGCCTCAATCGTCTGCGCTCAGGTGTCATACTGGTCTTGATCCTCAAAACCGGTGTCTTCCTCAGATCCTGGCTGCTCCTCTTCGGTTTGTTCTTCGTAGGCCTGCTCAGTTTGCTCCTCAACGGGCTGTTCTTCCTCGGTTTTCTCCTCCGCTTTCTGCGGGACGAGCTCCATGTAAAGCTTCTTGAGTTCCTCTTCCTTCTCTTTCAAGGCCTTTTTCGAAGGCTTGGGCAGGCTCAGGCTTACCCCAGCCTGTGACAGCTCACGCTTGTACCTGGCCAGCTTCGCGGAACGGGCCAGTTGTCTGGCCTTCACGGCCATCTTGCCTGTCTTGCGGGTCAAATTTCCACCGCCTTTTACTAACACTCCCTCTATTTTAACCTTGATGCGCCTCAGGGACCAGCCAATACTCGGCCTCCTTTCTTATGTCGCGCAGAAACTGGCTGAACCCATCATAGCTCAGATAGTAAACTGTCTTGCCCCCTGACTTTCTCGTGGCGACCATCCCCGTCTCCCGCAATGGTTTCATCAGGACATAAAAATGCTTGCGCCCACCCGCCGTTTTTAGATCCAACCCCAACACTGCCGCTAGCTCATCGATGTTCTTCGCGCCCTCCCTTAGCGATCTCATCACCTTCAACGCTTCCGGCTTCAGGGATGAACTCTTGGGATGATTTCCATAGGCCAGCGCCAACAGTTTTTCTGCCCCTCCCCTTTCTTCCAAACTATCACCCATCCTAAGTAATTTTCACTTTATTAATGAGTAATTTCAATATTTAAGCCTTATGGTGGGTAATTTTGACACTCTTTAAGAGTATTTTTCTTTCATGAGCACCGATTTTTCCTATTTTTGAATTACCTTATACAGGGTAAATAACCGACTTCATGGGGATCCTGTGGCCAAAAAATTCATCACCAGTAAGCCACTCTTTTCGGATTGTTACTCTATAAGACTCACTTGTATAACCAAGAAGGTAGTTTATCCAGGAATGTACCCAAATACTTCCGCCAATACTCCGTCGATCTTTTTCAATAGCTTTTTAGCCAAAGTAGAAATATTTTCTGGACTTTCCTTAAAAGATATGTTTATTTCTTCCTTTAATTTATTCAATTGCCTATTTATAGACTCTTTATTCATTTGCTCCCTTAATTTTCCTTTTATTTCCTTTTCATATATTTTAAAAAGTTCTTTTTCTAATGCTGCTAATTTTAAAAGATCCATGAGATTGATGACGGTTTTGGCCACTTCCTCCCCAAGTTCTGTCAATTTAACTAGCTTTATTCGACCTGATTCCTTAAAAGAGACCAATTTTAGCTTTTCTAGCTCAGAAATGATATTAAACGTATGGGCATATGTAGAATCTACTTTTTTAGATATTATTGAAGTATAAAGAGGTTTATTTTCCTTCTTTAGGTAAATAATTATTTCTTTTGGCTTTTCTTGTAAAAATAAACCATAAGCATTCTCTTTTTTAACAAGAGACATTTCGGCCCCTCTGTATAATATAATTAAATATGTCTATTTAAATATATCTATTCTTTATAATATACTTTATGTTATATTTATTGGAAAGAAAGGGGCTTTTAGGCAACAGAAAAAATTTATCAAGGATCAAGCGGAGGCGGAGAGACGAGGTGTTGAAAAATTTGAAAAGGCCAAAAATTATTGTGAGCCAGCCTAAGGGCCAAGATATTAAGTGAGACAAGCTGTGAGTTCGCCTTCTCAAAAGAGGACCGCCCCGTCGGTGTGGGTGGAAGAAGAGGGCGTTTGGGTAAAGGATATCAAAAGGAAATGTCATGCTGGAAGAGGAGAGGCTCGATCAGAAAGCGGCTAAGGTCGGCAAATATCTACTCAAGAGATTCAAAAACTAGCCGAATCCACGAAATCAGTGGTGACGTTCGCGGGATGGGCATGATGATCGAGATAGAGTTAGTGGAAGACAGGCGCACAAAAACCCGCAAAAATTCAGAAATGCGCTGGGAGCCTTTAAGAATGGGTTAGTGCTGCTGGGCGCTGGTGTTTCATCGCTCAGGCTTGCGCTACAATTATACTCACAGGAGAAAAGGCGGAGATTGGTTTTGAAATATTTGAAGAGGCGCTGAAGAAGGTTGAAAAGGACAAATAACGATAAACTATGGGGATGAAACAACGCTCGAGACGTTCTTCGGCACTGCCTTCTATGTCTTTTCAATCGTGGTGGCCGGAATTCTCGCCAGAGTGATTACCCATCGAATCAAACCCATAAAATTCCTGAAACCAATTGCCGATAAAGCGTTTGGGATTCTAAACGTCCTTGCTATCTGGGTAATGTTACCAACGGTGGTTTTTGTCTCGATATCTCGCTATAGCCTCATTGAATTAGCCATCATGGGCAACGCCTTCGTGTTGGCATTTTTTACCATGGGAGTCTGTTTCGTGGCCTCAGTGGCTGTGTCGAGGATTTGTAGAGATAATAGAAAAACGATGGTCGCTATTGCCTTAAATTCGGCATTTCAAAACGTCACTTTCTTGGGCTTTCCGGTCATTTATGCGTTTTTCGATGTTAGGGGATTAAATGGGCTCGGACCTGCGGCTCTCTATGCGATAGGCATCTCCGTCCCTCACCTTGTTTTGGGAGTAATGCTAGCGGCGACAGCGGCGAGAAAAAAAATCACGGTTGGATCTGTGATTGAAAACGTCGTCACTTTTCCGGCTGCTTTTGCATTAATTGTCGCCTTGCTCTTCGTCGCTTTCAACGCACCGCTGCCGACCGTCG
>JAWCKT010000026.1:0-12434 GCA_038851515.1 Hadarchaeum sp. (SeqCode) | reverse complement strand
CCGTCTTAGCGTCTATAATTATATGTTCTAGATCAATCAATTTTTTCTTCACCAGAGGCGCTAGGCTGAGCAAAGCCGCGGTTGGAAAGCAGCCAGGGTTGGCCACCAGCCGGGCTGTCTTTATTTCTTTACGGTTTAGTTCCGGAAGGCCGTAAACCCCTTTCAGCTCTGGGCTTTCGTGTTTTGCATAGTATTTTTCAAATATCTTTACATCATCAAAACGGTAGTCGGCGCTCAGGTCGATTACCTTAGTATTTCCCCTCAACAGTTCTGGGACAAGCTTCATGGCCACACCGTGAGGCGTGGCGGTGAAGACCACATCCGCTTTTTTGACGATTTTTTCACAGTCGGGCTCTTCAATCTTCAGGTCAACGATGCCATGCAGATGTGGGTGTATTTCACTGACCTTTTTTCCCGCATTTTTCATGCCATAGGCTCCAATAAGCTTTATCTTGGGATGGCAGGCCAGCAACCTGAAGAGCTCTGCACCAGTATAGCCCGAGGCACCAATGATGGCCACGTTGACGGTCATTTAAATCTCCTCTCAGCCTCCTTGATTAGATTTTCCTCTGATCTGGTCACAGCCCGCCTCCATGTCCATAGAAGTTTATGGTGTTTTCTGACCTCGGTGTTTAAAGCGGTTAGCTGTTGCTTCAGCGCCTTGGGACCGGGTCCGCCGATTATGTTTCTTGAGTAAACGCAGTTCTTAGCATCTATGGCCTTTTTCATTTTTTCCTGAGAAATGGTTATCTCTCTTCCAATGATTTCATGCGATGCTTTTTTCAGGTCTTCCACCGTGAGATCAGCCGCGGTTCGATTGTTTTCAATTGCTGTGGAAATCATCCGCCCCACAATTGAATGGGCTTCCCTGAATGAGATCCCGGCCTCACGAACTAAGGTGGCCGCAAGTTCTGTGGCCGCTGAAAACCCTCTTTCAACCTGCTTCAGCATTTCCTCCCGTCTGGGCTTTAAAGCCGCAATCAGCTTTTCCATTACCTCAAAGCTGCTGATGGTTTCGTCGATTGAGTTCCAGAGCAAAGGTGTTAGCTCTTGGAGGTCAAGGTTGTAAGCTTGAGGTAAAGCCTTCACCAGAGCGAGGGCTCCAGCCAAGTTGCCAATAACCCTCGCCGCCTTGGCCCGGGCCAGCTCAGCGACAACAGGATTTTTCTTCTGCGGCATGATGCTGCTGGTCGAGGAGAGCTCGTCCGGGAGATCTATCAACGAAAACTCCGCAGACGACCAAAGGGTGATTTCCTCCGCCAGCCGGCTGAGGTTGGTCATGGCGATAGCAGCGGCGCCAATTGATTGTAGGGCAAAGTCACGGGATCCGACGGCATCCATGGTATTCTCATCAACTTTTTTGAAACCCAGCAGGCGTGCAACCCTCGCCCGATCGATGGGAAAGCTAGTGCCAGCAAAAGCGCAGGCACCCAATGGGGAGGAGTTGGTCATCTCATAGGCATTTTCAACCCTTTCGATGTCCCTGAGGAAGGCCGCGCAGTATGAGAGGAGGTAGTGAGCGAAGGTGGTCGGTTCAGCCGTCTGGAGGTGGGTGTATCCTGGCATAACGGTTTCAATGTTTTTCTCCGCTTGGACCAGCAAGGTATTTACCAGTTTCAACAGCTGGTCACCTAGGTCAAGCAGCTTCTTGCGGAGGGCGAGCCTGATCGCCGCCGAGACTTGATCATTCCTGCTTTTTGCCGTGTGCAGCTTTCCTCCGATTTCTTCCCCAGTTTCCTTTATCACGAATTCCTCCACCGCCATGTGGATGTCCTCCAGCTCTGGCCTCAGGTCAAGCTTGGAGATTCCACCGCGGTGGAGACTATGTAGCGCCTTCAGGATTGCAGCAGCTTCTTCACCTGAAATAATCCCCTGCTCAGCCAACATGATGGTGTGGGCGATGTTGATCTGAACGACGGGGTGAAAAATTGCTGAATCATCCTTCATCGATGAAATGTATTCGCTTGCAGTAGGCTCCATAGGTCGCGCAAAACGTCCCCGCCGCAACAACACGACACCCATTTCTATTAGTTTGCCCTGCTATAAGTGATTTACACAGATCGGGTGTTTCAAACATCGGGTTTTTTTCTGGACCAAGCAATCCGCTGCTGCAACCCGTAGATCTTGATAAACGATTCGGCGTCCGAGCCCTTCCAGCCCGCCGCCTGTGCATAGCGAGCTATCTTCTCGTTTATCAGGGAGTGCGGTGACGTGACGCTTTCCTGCATAACGGACATCTCTTGCAGTCTCATGGTGACCTCCCCGGTGACGACTTCTTGAGTGGAATCAATGAATTTTTCGATATCCCTCATCGCGGGCTCGTAGAACAGCCCCCTGAAAGAGAGGTCCGCGTAGACGTTGCCTAACTGGTTTTTGAGGTTAAGCTGGTGGCGAGTTAGGACCAGATTTTCCAGTGCCCTGTGAGCTTCTATCAGCAGCAGCAAACCAGGCGCCTCAAAGGCCTGATAGCCCTTGATCCCGAAGGTTTCATCCTCTATGTACAGCCCCCGGCCGTAGCCATGAGCGCCGGCGATCTGATTTAGTTTGTGGAGCAGATCCACACCATACATCTTCTTTCCGTTTACTTCGGTCGGCACACCCTTTTCGAAGCTGATTTTCACCGACTCCGGCTCCCTCTTAGTTATCTTAGTTAAAACCCAGGCTTCCTCGCTCGGTGCCTTGTTCTCATCTATTTCAGATCCGGAGATGGTCCTCCCAAAGATGTTTTCATTTATCGTGTATTTTTTTGTCTCGCTTTTTACCTTAAAGCCCCTTCTCTCCAGATATTCTATCTCCTGTTCTCTACGCATGCCGAGTTCCCTAGTGGGGGCGAATATTTTAAGCTCCGGCGCTAAACTGTTGACGGTTACATCGATCCTGACTTGGTCATTACCCGCACCAGTGCAACCGTGAGCCACCGCTTTCGCGTTTTCTCTTTTGGCGATTTCAACGATATGCTTTCCGATGACGTAACGGTCTGAACACATGAGGGGGTAGACTCCCTGATAGAGCGCGTTAGCCTTTATAATGTAAGAGATTATTTCATCGAAGATTTCCTTTCTGGCATCGACAAAGTAGTGTTTGACTGCTCCCAGCTCCCTAGAGCGGTTCTCGATATATTCCAGCTCCTCGTTACTCAACCCACCTGTGTCTATGGTCGCGGTGATGACGTCAAAATTTTTCTCCTCCCGGAGGTACACCGTGCAAAAACTGGTGTCCAGTCCGCCAGAGAACGCAAGCACGACCTTCTCAGCCATATTAATCAACCACTTTTTCACATTTCCAGAATTTAAATTGTTTGGCTGTTTTTTAACTCCACCAAAAAGCCTTTTAGAGACCTTCATTAGTGTTATAATTGTTAAAAACTAGCCGGGTTCAGAATAATGCGGGTAAACACTAAATTACAAAAATCGTGATGAAATGGAAGTTGTCGTCAGATTGAGTGATGAGCTCCGCAAGCAAGCAGGAACCGACGCGATAAAGATACCGATCGACGAAGACGAAACAGTAGATACTTTGTTGATGAAGCTCAGCCGCAGACATCCCAAGCTAGTTGAGCTGGTGTTGGATCCAACCACTGGGGAGGCCAAGGGAAGCTATGAAATACTCATTAACGGCAGGCGCATCCGGCACCTCCGCGGCATTTACACCAAACTGAAACACAAGGACGAAGTTTTAATTGCCCAGAGTGAACCGGAGTCCTCCTGATTTTTCCTGACTTCCCGGGTAATCACTCATTTCAACGGCCATTTTGATCTAATGTTTAGACCCAGACGGCTGTCGACAGCTAGTCCCGCGTCCATGCTCTGTTGAATCACTTCTTCCTCGTCTACGCTCGTTACTCTGCGATTTTCCATGATTATTTTTCCATCAATAATTACGGTATCGACATCGCTGCCGTTCGCCGCGTAGATGAGATTGGACACTGGGTTTCGCACCGGCACTAGGTGTGGTTTTTGTAAGTCAACCACAATTAGATCCGCAACTTTTCCCTGTTCGATGGATCCTATTTTATCCCTCCAGAGCGTCGCCTTCGCCCCGTTGAGTGTGGCCATCTCCAGCACTGTTTCGGCGGGAAGCACCTCAGGATCTAAGAGCCTTGCCTTGTGGATTAAGGCAGCCAACTTCATCTCGCGTATCATGTCGTAGCAGTTGTTACTCGGCCCGCCGTCGCAACCGAGCGCCACGTTAATTCCTGAGTTCAGCATCTCGGGAATCGGGGCGAACCCCGAGGCCAGCTTCAGATTGCTTGCCGGGCAGTGGCACACCGTACCCTTGGTTTTTTGCAGAATTTTGAAATCATCCGGAGGAATCCAGACGCCGTGGGCATATATAACATTAGGTCCAACGATTCCACAGTGCTGCATGAATTCCATAGGAGTCATCCCGAACTCCCGTCGCAGATATTCGATGTCTCTTTTTACTTCACCCAGATGAATCGTTACTCCAGTTCTATATTTTCTAGCCTTTTCAGAGATTTCACGATAAAAATCCACTGTGCAAGCCCCCGGCGTTCTAGCGCCGAACCAAACGTGAATTCTGTTATTGGCTTTTCCGTGCCAGCGTTTAATCATCTCAATAGTTTGTCTGATGGTGGTTTTGCCGTCCTCGATCATTCCCTGAGGGATGGCATCCCTCTGATCGGCATAGCCTGGGGTATTCATTAACGATTTGGAAAGAACGGCCCGAATGCCAATTTTTTCGACGACTTTAGCGATTTCATTGAATCCATACCTCCAGTGGAGCAGACTTTCCACAAAAGTTGTGGTACCTGATTTAATCATTTCTAGGCAACAGAGCTTGGCGCTTAGCTCCCCCTCTTTTGAAGTGTATGCTCCTTGGAGTGGCAACACCCGCTCGCGCAGCCAAGGGATCAGAGCTAGATCGTCGGCGCAGCCGCGGATCAGTGCTTGCGCTAAATGGACATGGCAATCAATCAAGCCTGGTAGTACCAGTTTTCTTCTGCAATCGATCTCAACATCAGCCCGGTATATTGTCTTTACCTTTTTTGTTGTTCCAACTTCGACGATTTTATTTCCCTCAACAACAACGGCTCCATCTTTGATTATCTCGCGGCGGTGATTCATGGTAATCACCGTCGCATTTTTAAGAATGATGTCCGCCATCAAACTCAATCCTGTAATAACCTTTTACTTCTTTAGCTTTTCCAAAATGTTAAACAACTTATGCCGGCTTCTCTGGTATGGGATTCAATTGGAGATAGGTCTAACGTCGGAAAATCCAGCATCATCAGACAGCTAACTGGCAAGAAAGTCGTCGTGGGCAAGCGGCCTGGCGTCACCCGCAGGATAACTCGCTACCGGGTGGGGAAAATGGATATTGTTGACATGCCCGGGTTTGGTTTTATGAGCGGGGTACCGAGATTTCTCCAGGAAAAAATTAAAACAGGAATAGTGCGTTATCTGGAAAACAGTCATAAGGAGATAGTTCTTGCGATGGAGGTTGTGGATGCTCGTTCTTTTTCCGAGATAGCAGAAAGATGGCAAAAGAGGGGCCAGATTCCGGTCGATGTGGAAATGTTTTCTTTCTTGAAGGAGTTAAATCTCAACCCAATAGTTGTTGTTAATAAAATAGATTTAATTCCTAATACATACCGCGACATGTTATTGGATGATATTTGTGACAAGCTGGGTTTACCGCCACCATGGCGTCAGTGGGTTGACGTTTTGGTTCCGGTTTCAGCTAAGACGGGGGAGGGAATTCCAGAACTGAAAAAGATAATAAAACAGAGAATTCACGATTTGGGTCTAGGACGCTATCTGGGCTGGCTGAAATAAAATTTTTCTCTAATCGATTTTAATTTCCTGCACCTTTGGGTTCAATGAGTACGGCTTCGACGGTGCCCACCTGTCCCGGGCGGTTGGTGACTTTCGCCTTACCAAGCTCGGTTTCTATTATTGCGCCACGGGTCAAGATATTTCTTCGGACGAAGTGCATGTCGGCCGGGTTCTGAACCACGGTGATGATTTTGGTCTTCTGTGCCTTCCCTGTTTTTGGGTCAACCACGTTGGCGACATCGGTGTAAAGCAGCTTCTTCTTTTCCCTGCCGCCAAAGGCGCGTATTTTTATGACTTTTTTAGATCCTATTTTTGGCTCGAGAAATTCGCTGCCCATCTCACGCTTACGTTTATGGCGGCTCGGCCAGATTCTCCCGCCGCTGGGTTTCTTCAAGGATCTTCCCTGCCACTTTGCCATGGTAACACCAGAGGAGTTATGTCTTCGCCATATATAAAGAAAATCATCTCAGCCGATTTTGGATTTCCTCTCGGATTTTATCCATATCGTCTTCAAATCCAAAATAGCTGGCAAACTTCTTGGTGGTTCGCAGCATACGGGTCCTGCCGTATGGCCTTGATTCAACGAACCCCAAACTGATCAGCTGCCTAATTTGGTCATAGACACGGTTGCCGCGGCACTCCGCCAGCTTAGCCTGGGAGATGTTCTGGTTATAGGCAATTATGGCCAAGGTCTTTATCGCACCACGGGTGAGCCTGATTTTCGGGATAACTCCTTCAAGCTTTGGGATGTACTCTTCATTGAGGCGTAGGGTGTAAGTATCCTTGCCGGTTTCCGCCATGTAAAGTGGCCCGCCTCTTTTGCCATAATCCTTTTTTAAATCCTCAATTATTTTTCTGACGTACGTCTCCGACGAAGTGCCGATTATTTTTTTTATCTCCGCCAGCGTTAGCGGACGGTCGGCGGCATAAAGTGCGGCTTCTATTATCGCCCGGTCCTGCTTAATTCCCATTCTTGGCACCCTGCTTTGGAATTGAGATGTAGATTTCTCCAAACATCTCCGGCTGTTCCAGAGTTATCTTGCCCTCGGCGCAGAGGTAAAGCAGGAGAAGCAACACCCTGGCGATAACAATCCTGGTCTTTTCCTCAATAAGTTCGCTAAAGGCCAAGTTCTTTCCTGATTCCATCATTTCTAGAATCCTCTTATGCAGAATTGCCATGTGTTTGAGTATGTTGATTTCATACTCATCAACGGTGTGTTTGATTGTTTCGATTTTTTTGCTGATGGTTGGCTTCTTTTCAGGCACTTCCGATAGGGCTTCCTTGAGCGCGCCGAGGAGATCTTCTAGGGTTATCTTTCGCGGTGTTGACTGGATGATATTTATCTGACCCAGATCAGGCAGGTCCAGGTCGAGCATCTCCTCGATTTCTTCACCATTAGTTTTTTTGGCGTGACCGTTGAGCACATGGTCGGACTTTATCCTCAGCAGCACCGATGAGGTGAGCAGCACACGCCCTGAAGCTCTCAGATCGATTTCGACTATCTCTCGCACACGCTGGATGTAAAGGTAGGTCAGCTTTTCAATGTCGATGTCCCAAGGGTCCAGCTTGTGTTGTTGAACCAGTTCGAGGAGCGTTTGGATGGGCTGGTCTGTGAAAATTGTCATCTTCTCAACTCCCGACTCCAGAGAGTTCGACGGAGTAAATCCGGGAAATGCCGTTTTCCTTTGTAACTCCAAAGAGCCTATCGGCCACGGACATTATTGAGTCGTGCAGGGTTACTACCACAATCTGGGAGTCCCTTGAGAACTGTCGCAGCATCTCGGCCACCCTGGTTCTATTTTTCGGGTCCAAATGGGCGTCTATTTCATCGAGCACATAAAAGGTAGTCGGTCGATAGCGCTGCAGGGCAAATATGAAGGAGAGCGCCGTCAGGGCCTTTTGGCCGCCGGATAATGAGCCGATATAGGCGGCCCCCGATCCTTCCGGCCTAGCGATTATTTCAAGCCCACCTTCAAATGGCGATTGTTCGTTCTCCAGCTTCAGCATGGCGTCGCCGTTGGGTGAGAGTTCCTTAAAGATTTGGGTAAATTGTTTGGAAATCTCGTTGAAAGTCTTCATAAAAACTTGTTTCTTTTTCTCATCAATTTCTGCCATAAAGTTCAGCAGTGATTGTTTTTCCGCCATCAGCTTGTCGTATTTAGTTTTTTCTTCGTTGTATCTGCGTTCAGATTCTCTGAAATCTTGGATGGCTCGAAGATTCACCCTTTCGCTGAGCGGTCCCAGCTCGGCCTCTATTTCCTGTGCTCGTTTTTCCAAGGTTTCTGTGTCGATATTTTTGGGTAAATTCACTTCACCTATCTTTTTCAGGTTCGCGTTTATCTCCTTTAATTCATTACTCAGAGCCTCGCGTTGGATTTGAAGTCTTTGCAGGTCACCTTCCATGACTCTGATCTTTGTCTCCAGCTCCCTTTCCCGCTTAGATATCGATTCCAATTTCTGTTTCAAGAGATTTCTTCCGTTTGTAAGCGATTCAATTGATTTTCTAATCTCCTTTTCTTGAGAGTCAGCATTCTTCAACTTAATCTGTGCCTCGTTTATTTTCGCTTTGAGTTCCGCTGTCTGTTTGGCCAACTCGTCGCGCGTGCGTTGCAGACCAGCCAGTTCTTCGCGCAGCTTTCTCTCATCAGCTCTTGCCGAGTCCATCTCTTTGATTTTCTGCGGGTCGGCACCGTTTGAGATCCTTGCTACGATTTCGGAAATCTCGTTCAGCACTTCATTGATTTGTTTCAGGAGGTTTTTGGCAGAACTCAAGGATTCACATTTAACGAGAGAGCGGTATAGCTCCAAGAATTTATTTCGCATTTCATTAAATTTGGAGAATGTGGACTCCAAATTTTCGCCTTCGATTATCCTCGAATCTTTTATTTTTTTAATTTTGGCGTTGAGCAATTCTATATCTCGGTCAAGTGCGGATTTTCGTTCCTCGGTTCTCTTTAAGATGTCGCTCAGGGTGTTGATTTCGGTCCTAGACCTTTCAGCCTCCACGAGCACATCGGAGGCTCTTTTTTCATCAATGGATCTAGAAATTCCATCTATTTTCGCGTTCAACTTATCCTTTGCATCGAATGTTTTCTGGTATCTTTTTTTGAGTTCTTCAATTTCATCTGTCAGCTTTGAGATTTTTGCTTCCAGCTGTCCAATCTTTTCCGAGCATTTTTCCTTTTTAATCATTAAAAGAGCGCCTTGAATCTGTTCCCGCTCCCGTTTCAGTTGTTTAAAGTGAATTGCAGTTTCCATTTGTTCACGTAGGTTCTCCATCTGTGTGGATATTTCGGTCAGGACGGCGCCAACGTTGTTCAGGTTGGCCTCGACTTTCTGAAGCTCGTTCAGTGATTTTTGTTTTTTCTCATCATATTCCGCCACGCCGGCTAGATCATCGATTATCTTTCTTCGCTCGATCGGGTCCATGTTGAAAAATCTGTTGACTTCCCCCTGCAGCACAAAGTTATAACCGCCGGGACAAGTCATCTTAGGCGCCAGCAGGTCAATGATTTCTTCTCTCGTTGCCCGGCGCTTGTTTATCCTGTAGGTGCACCTACCGTCGCGGTGCAGCTGTCTAGTGATTACAACCTCCTTTGAGTTTATCTGTAGGCCGCCATCGCTGTTGTCAAAATGTAGAGAAACTTCGGCGAAGGAGGCAGGTCGACTTCCATTGCCCCCATTGAAGAGTAGGTCCGAGAATCTCTCTGCCCGCATGGTTTTAGCGCTCATCCAGCCTAAGACGAAACACAAAGCATCAATGATGTTGCTTTTTCCCATCCCATTTGGGCCGACGATGGCCGTCAGTCCTCTTGACAGCGGGACGGTGACTTTAGTATTTCCAAACGATTTGAAGCCTCTCAGCTCAATTTTACTTATGTACGGCACTACATCTCCCTTGGGGGTTGTTCACGCTACCCCCTCTTAAGCCCGCCTCCAAAAGCCAGTTTATTATCGCCATAGAGGGTTAAAAAATTTACGTTTTCATAAATAAAATCAATTTAAAAGAGAAAATAAGCTAAAATTAGCCATTTAACTACCCAAAAATAAAAATAAAACCTTTTAAATCTTTTTCATCTTTAAAATTCAAATTTTGCCCAGACGTGATACTTTTTCCCAAATCGAGCAACGATAGATTTATAAACTCCTCGAGGTCTAAATGCTCGAATAAGTTGGCGATGGTAATGGAGTTCTGTCCCAAATGCGGTACTGTTCTTGTTCCGGCCAAAGTGGGCCGCAGTAAGCGATTGACCTGCCCCAGATGTGGCTACAAAGGCAAGGTCAGGAAGCTCGCCTCTTACAAGATCAGCGAGAAGGGTAAAGAGGCACGAGAAGTACCCATTATCGAAGAAAAGAAAACTAAGAAGCGGCCGATATTGAATGAGTATGAGATCGAGCCTCCGGAGTACGATGAGGAGGTGTACGAATAACGCTGGTCGCATTTTTCGTTTTTGATGGCAGGCTTGATATTTTTGAAAGGCCTTTCCTGGCTCGCCCAGTATAGAACAAAACAAAATGTTTTTAGATCATAGGTTGGATAGTTTGATGACAAAATTTTTCAATCATTTTCCAAATCGTCGTTCTCTGCTTTGATAAGTGCGAATGGCCCTGAGAAAATCTATCTTGCTGAAAGCCGGCCAGTTCGCCTCGCAGAAGTACAACTCACTGTAGGCCGACTGCCAAAGTAGGAAGCCGCTCAGACGTTCCTCGCCGCTCGTTCTGATGATGAGGTCAGGGTCTGGCAAACCAGCAGTGTACAGATAATTGTTGATCATGTCCTCGTCGACATCCTTAGGGGTTATTTCGCCATTTTTTATCCTTTCACAAATTTTGCGCACGGCGTCTGCCAGCTCGGCTCTGCCGCCGTAGCCCACAGCAATGTTCAGCGTGTGTCCATTATAACCCATTGTCGCTACTTGGGCCTCATCAATAGCTCGTTGCACCTGCTCCGGCAGCATTTTCAGGTTGCCGATGGCCTTCACTCGGATTTTATATTTGTGAACGCGTGGGTCCTTTGCCACCTCCTTGAATTTCTGAGCCAGCAAATTCATTAGTTTGTTGACTTCCTCTTCGTCGCGATTGAAATTCTCGGTGGAAAAAGCGTAGACGGTAATGTGTTTGATACCCAACTCCTGACACCAACCAATTACTTCCTCGAGCTTTTTGGCTCCCAAAACATGGCCGTAAAATCGATCCATACCCATCTGTTCCGCGAATCTGCGGTTGCCGTCGAGGATTATTGCAATGTGTTTTGGTATTTTTTCTGAGCTAACTACTTCGGCGAACAGCTTGCGCTCGTAATATTTTGTCAGCAGCTTTTGGATCTGGGCTATTCCCGGCAACCTTTCGACGGGTATTTTTTCCACTTCCATAAGATCAATTGTTAATCTATCCTCCATCTTTTAAATCACCTGCCAATCCGCGGAGATTTCAGGACAAAAATGCCCCGGGCAAAGTTTGAATTGAGATCGATTAGCATCTGAACAGAACAACGAAGTTAAAAGTTGGATTGATAAGTCATTATATACTCGGCATCTAAAAATAGGGAGGAGCACTATGAGGCTGTCTTGGCCGCCGCAACGCTTGAGAGGCAGAAGTTTGGTTGCAATACCGCTGATAGTCTCGGCCATTTTTCTGCTGGCAATCCTTATTATTGGGTTACCTTTGGGGAGGGATTTTAAGGGCGGGACTTTAGTTATGGTCCGTGGTTGGAATAAAATCCCCGATTTTCGCCAGCTTGAATCTCAGATCGGTGGACTGACGGGTTTGGAAACCGTAGTCCGTGCTGCTGGTGATGGATTTGACATCGAGATGGATGCGCTGAGCGAAGGCTTGGAAAATGAGATCAGGGCGTTGCTTTCAAATTCTTTCGGCATCCCAAGTAGTTCGATAGTGATCGGTGAACTGGGCCCAGCGGTTAGCAGCGCCCAGTGTTTTCAGATCGTAACTTTCGGCCTTGGTGCATTGATTCTCATGGGGGTGGTGATATTTATTTTCAGGCGCCGCGTTGCCGCCACCGCAGCGATAGCCGTTGCGGTTCTCGACGTGGTCGGAGTTCTAGGTCTGATGGCGATACTCAGGATACCCATAAATCTGGCGTCGATTTTTGGAATTTTGATAGTTTTTGTTTATGTGGTGGAGGCCAATGTTCTTCTTGGTTATAGACTGTTGAAAGGAGCCGTCGGTGAGCCGAAAGAGAATATTAGTGAAGCGATGAGAGCTAATCTGGTCCTGAGCGCTATAGCGGTTGCGATTTTTTTGAGCGTAAGCTTTCTCGGAACCGCAGTCTGGGTAAAGGAGTTCGCCTTGACGTTGGCTTTCGGGGTTGCGGTAAATGTTTTCAACGTTTGGTTCCTTAGTGTTGCTTTCTACCTCAGGCATATTGAACGGAAAAAGGTTGTGAGCTACTATGTCAGCATTTAAGACCCGCCGTGCTAAATTGCTGCTTGTCTTGTTGGCTCTTTCAATCTTGATTTTGTGGCAGCCTTGGTCAGGGCTTGAGCCAAGGCTTCGAGGGGTCAAGATGGGAGCCGACTTTTCAGGGGGAACACAGTTGGTTTTCGAGCTGCAATCCTATCGCGTGACCCTGCAGGTTGATTCAACCGGTGAGAACATCATGGATTACATTATTACTT
>JAWCKT010000025.1:9319-12668 GCA_038851515.1 Hadarchaeum sp. (SeqCode) | reverse complement strand
GTCTCCGGACCCAATAGCTAACGTTGAAGCTGAGGCCATAAGAAAAATGGTCGATGCCGGTATAATTGTCATTGCCTCTGGCGGTGGAGGCATTCCTGTAATTTTAAACGACAACGGCAATTATCGCGGTGTCGACGCCGTTATCGACAAAGATCTGGCGGGAGAAAAGCTGGCCGAAGTTGTCAATGCCGACACTTTTCTAATCCTCACGGATGTGGAGAAAGCAAAGCTGAACTTCGGTAAACCTAACGAGAAAGAAATATCTAAAATGACCGTAGAGGAAGCAAAACGCTATCTCAGCGAGGGTCACTTTTTGGCTGGCAGCATGGGGCCAAAGGTAAAGGCCTGCATCCGGTTCTTGGAGTGGGGAGGCAAACGAGCGATTATCAGTTCACTAGACAAGGTAACCGAAGCTCTAGAAGGCAAAACCGGAACCCACATCGTTCGAGGATAAGAACAAGCATGCCTAAAACAAAAGGACCGCTGCCACGTTTTTCTCAAATTCATGTCCAGTTGACCCTCGAGCTGATATCCAAGCATAAACGAATAGGGCGTAAACAGCTCACCCGCAAGCTTGGAATTGGTGAAGGCAGCACCCGAACTATTTTGGACCACCTGAAGAATGAAGGATTGATAACCTCATCCAAAGGCGGGCACTCCTTAACTGAAAAAGGGAAAACTCTACTCAGGGAACCTCAACCTTTTGTCCCGGTTGAAGCCGGCGATTTAGCAGTGGGCAAGGTCAACGTGGCTACTGTAGTCAGGGGTGCTGCGAACAGGGTCAAACTGGGGATTGAACAAAGAGACGAGGCCATAAAGGTTGGGGCCAATGGTGCCACCGTGCTTGTCTTTAAAGGTGGTAAGCTCAGGATCCTTGGTGGTTTTGTAGGAATCAAGAAAGAGGTTAGTGAAAAAATAATTAAAACTCTTCACCTAAATGAGGGCGACGTTGTGATCATCGGCGCCGGTAAAGACCTGTTGACTGCCGAGGCCGGGGCTAGAGCTGCGGCCAGAACTCTCACCAAACGAGCTTAACTAGCTCGAGCAAGTCTCCATCCCTCAGCTGGTAATCCTGCATCCCAACAGTAGGTTCAACGCCATTTACCCGATATCCCCAACTCTGCTGGAGTCCTCCGATCTCCGTGACTATTGAGGCACCAAAGCTTTCGTAAAACTCCGTCCTCATGCTGGCCACTTTCAAGATGGCATCAAATGGCGTCATGCCCTTACAGAGAGTTACCTCCTTATCAATACCGAGATCATCTATCCTAACCCTGACCGTTATGTTCTCTCCGTAAGTGTACTGTTCTGTCTGCTTGGCCATCCCGCCCGCAAGGTAGTAGCCGCCAGCGAAGCAGAGAAAACCGACAACGATGACCAGCGCCAAAACTTGTGCTGCAAGTCCCTTATTCAACCTTCCACCTCCATTCAAATTTCTTTGGTCTTGACGCCAGAACCAACATTAACCGCGACGGAGACGGGTACTCTAACCTTCATCATCAACTTTCCTAGTCCAAGAATGGGGGGCACGAAAACGATTGAAGCTAGGTGATAGAGGGTGAAGGGAATCTGCGCTAAGTATATGGCTATAAGTCCGGCGATGGATTTTTCTCCCCAGCCCAGCCAGCAACCGAACGCCGTCCAGATGTCAAAGATCAAAATCCCAACGGCGGCTGTTAACGTCGTCTTATAAAGTAACTTCTTAAACCGGTCAAATGCCGACAGCTTGTTTTTCATGCTGATTAGCCAAACAATTATAAAACCGGACCAGGTGAATGCGTAAATCGGGTTCGGGCCCCAAAATGCCAAGTCTACTAAATATACGCTGATCAAAGCAATAACGCCGAAGTATTTCACCAAGCGGCTCCAAGATTTAGAATTCCCGCAATACAGCGATAGAGATCCTATAACTACAATGGTCGGAAGAATTAGTTCCAGATTTGGGATGGGCATGACACCGCCTAGATAGAGTAGCTTACTGACGGCGATGAGCCCAATAGCAACCAGAACGAAGATTTTAAATCTTCTGGCCAGCGCCTGTTCGGCCGTCTTGCCGCCGTAAAGCCATTTCGCCATCTTCCATCTCAAATTCAAACTGCTACCCTTGTTGGATTATTAATCCAATTTATAAATAGTTTTCGCCGAGCCAAACGTGGTCTTACAACTGACCTAAAACTAGCCGCCGGCTCTCTGCTTGATTCTTCGCATTTTGCGCCGCATCCGCTTCCGCACCCACTTCCAGCGCATGCGGCCTTTTTTCTTCCATTTTCTTGGACGCTTTCCCATGATAGCACCGACCTGCTTTACTTATCATGATATGGTAAAAATCTTGTTGAACGCGTCTTCAGAACTTATTTATTGAACTCGGCCGCCTTGGCTTCCTCAATTATCCTGACGCTTGAGCTAGAGCCTATTCGATTGGCACCTGCAGCAATCATCCGCAAAGCGTCTTGTAAGCTCCTGATTCCTCCCGAAGCTTTAACGCCAAAGTTCTCACCGACTGCCTTCCTCATCAAATAAACCTGACGAACCGTGGCTCCAGAAGGTCCAAAACCCGTCGCTGTCTTAACAAAATGGGCCCCAGCTTGCCTAACGATTTCGCACGCTTTAACCACTTCATCATCGGTGAGATATCCGGCTTCAATAATTACCTTGACGATTTTCCCACTCACCGCTTCCACCACGGCCTCGATGTCTTCCCTGACGTGATCATAGTCCTTGCTCTTGAACGCACCGATATTCATCACCATGTCAACCTCACTGGCACCGTTCTCGACCGCCTCGCTTGCTTCCATTGCCTTCATCATAGGCGTCATCTGACCAAAGGGAAAGCTAATCACTGTAACTACCTTTACATCAGTGCCCATCAGCTCCTCAAAGCAAAATTTGACCCATGCCGGATTCACGCAGACTGAATAAAAGCGGTATTTTTTGGCCTCGAAACAGAGATTCTTAAAGGAACTGCGGGGGCTATCTGGATAAAGCAAGGCGTGATCTATCATCTTTGCTAACTGTTCTGGTGACAGTTTCAGGCCGCGGGCCTTCCTCTCAATTTCAGCCATCAATTCTGAATCCACACCATCCACCTAAACTCCGTAATCTACATCAACCAAAAATTTGAACTCCAAATGATAAAGAGCCTTCTCAGCGCCTGAAACAAAGGAAAAGAAAAAGCTCCTCAAAGAACATCTTCCTTCTTACCGTTTTAAAATCAAAATGATTAGTTTTAAGTAATCGAACTGTCTGGGAAGGATTTGAAAGTGATGACTGCACAAAAATAGCCCTTCCGCCTGTGCCAAGATGAAGTGGGAGTTCATTGAGAAATCGGTCAATAACTTCTCGGCCATCT
>JAWCKT010000025.1:7220-9309 GCA_038851515.1 Hadarchaeum sp. (SeqCode) | reverse complement strand
TCCCAAGCCATCTCAAGCGGCCCGTTAGATCTCCGCTGTGGTTCTACCGGCAGATAGGGTGGATTGAAAATTACAGCATCAAATAACTCCCCATCAACTGGATCAAACAGGTCCCCGCTTCGAAAATCTATTCTATTAGCTACCAAGTTTTCAACTGCATTTGCTCGAGCGCATTCAAGCGCAATCGGGCTGATATCAGTGGCAACAACCTTGGCACCTGCTTTCGCTGCCAAAATAGCTAATAAACCGCAACCAGTTCCCAACTCAAGTACCCGTTCATCACTCTTAACTTCAAGATTATCAGCGATCAAAAAGGTATCCTCGGCTGGCTCATAGACTTCAGGATAAACCAAGAATTTGTCGCCCTTATAAAAAATGATTTTAACACTATCGCTGGTGGTCTTCATACAATCGAACCCTAGACGATGCCCAATTAGAATTTTTCCCTACCTGTGAAAAGCTTTAGACTCTAACGTGAATCTGTTGATGGTGGGCACTTGGAAATGGCAACGGACCATGCCGTACATGCGATTAATGAGGCTCTGAAAGCTGGGTCCAAATACGCCGACGTGCGCCTTGAAAGATCAATCGGGGAAATGGTGGTTGTCAAGGATGGTAAAGTTGAACGAGCTAAATCGGAGGAAATGCACGGCCTAGGGCTAAGAGTGCTTCTAAAAACGTGGGGGTTTGCCTCCTGCACGGATCTGGATAAACGCTCTCTAAGAAAAACAGTTGCTGCTGCCGTTAGTATGGGGAAAAGTGCTCAAAAAACGAAACCGTACAACCTCTCAAAAATCCCTGTAAATAGAGACGCAATCACGACAAAAATAATTAAGGATCCTTCAGATATACCTGTCGAGGAAAAGGTGAAACTGTGCCTCGACGGCGACGGGTGTGCTCACGTTGATAGGTTCATCAAACATACTACGACCTACATAGCTTGGGAAAAAACACAAAAACTTTTCATGAGCAGTGAGGGGGCCGAAATCTCGTTTCAAAACACCCTAACTTACTGCGAAACATTTGCTCTCGCCAAACGCGGTGCAGTTGTAGAATATATGGATGAAATTGCTGGTGGTTCTGGCGGTTATGAAATTATTGAAAATTTCAATCTGCCAGAAAAAGCAAAAAACGTCGGACAAAGGGCAAGTAAGTTGGCTGCTGCTAAAACGATACCGGATAAAAAGACTACTGTAGTCTTAGACCAAGATCTGGTGGCACTTCTGTGCCATGAAATAATTGGCCATCCCAGCGAGGCTGATCGCGTACTTGGGAGAGAAGCCGCGTGGGCGGGGAAAGCATGGTGGGCTGGAATGATTGGGAAAAGAATTGGATCAAAACTGCTGAACGCAACAGACGATCCTCGAGTAAAAGGTGCACTGGGTTATTATGAATACGATGACGAGGGCACGCCTGCACGTCGCAAGGAGCTGATTAGGGAGGGGATCTTAAACGAACACATGCACAGTCGAGAAACTGCGGCTGAATTTGGTGTTATTCCCAACGGCAACATGCGTGCCCAGAGCTTTCAATATCTTCCCTTAATCAGGATGAGCAACACATTCATCGAGCCCGGTGATTTTGATAAGGATGAACTCTTTGAAGTAAAGGATGGTGTCTACCTCAAGGGACAGAAAATCCCCAGCATAGACTCCAGACGCTACAATTTTCAAATCAGTGCCAAGGAAGCATTTCAGATTAAACATGGAGAACTAATCGGGCCTTACAGAGGAGCATCTATTGTTGGAGTTGCTCCTGATTTTTTCAACAGCGTGGATGCTGTGGGTAAAGATTTTGAGATGAGACCGGTGCCGAACTGCGGCAAGGGTGACCCAATGCAAACCATCGGGGTCGGTAACGGGGGACCGCATCTTAGGGGAGTTGCGATGGTGGCGGGGGTAAGATAAATGATCTCTATAGTTCAACGCGCACTTAATCTCGCGACAAAGCTGGGCGCCGATGAAGCGGATGTATTTGCATCAGACAACGTAGTCATAACAATAAGAATTGCTTCGAATCACGTCGTAGAAACTAAACTAGTTCAAGATAGAGGTATCGGTGTCTGCGCTGCGATAAAAAATAAGGTTGG
>JAWCKT010000025.1:0-7086 GCA_038851515.1 Hadarchaeum sp. (SeqCode) | reverse complement strand
TTAGATTTTGATAAAAAAATTATTGAAGTTTCAGGAGCCATCAATTTGATAACGGAAAGGTGCGCCGTGGCAAATACTAACGGAGTTGAGGCTACTGACGCCACAACTAAGATCCTGGGCCATCTAACTGCGGAAGCTAAAGGCTTAGACAGAGGAGAGGGCCAAGGATGGATGGGAAGCACCACCTTGAGTAATTTTGAGCCAACTCTAATCGGAAAACAAGCTGCGGAACTCGCTATTAAATCGTTAAAGGCCAGAAAAGTAACGCCCGGCACTTATGATGTAGTCTTAGAACCAAACGCTGCGGCAGAACTTCTTTACCACGTGCTGGCATACGCAATCAACGGCAAGGATGTCTACGACCAAATTTCATACTTCAGAGGCTGTTTGAAGAAAACGGTGGCTTCAGAATTTTTCAGTGTTGATGACTGGGGCAACATGCCATCAGGGCTCTACTCGAAAACCATTGATGATGAGGGTTCGCCCACGCAAAGAACTCCGCTCATAAAAGAAGGCAGGCTAGTGGCATTTGTCTACGACTGGTACTACGGAGGTCTAGCGGGAGAAAAAAGCACCGGAAATGGTTTTCGTTTGGGTGATTTCGGGCGTAGCTACCAAAGCAGTCCGACGCCCTACATAACAAATCTCGTGGTTCAACCGGGAAAAGCTGGATCTGATGAACTGAGAGAAGATGTCAGAAACGGTCTTCTGCTCTCGCGAATTTGGTATACCTATCCCATCACCCCACAGGTGGGTGACTTCTCCACAACCTCCCGGTGTGGGTTTCTGATCTCAAATGGTGAGATTAGTGGCGCCATCAAACAGGTGAGGATTCATGAGAACCTACCGCGGCTGCTCAAGAAATTGGACGGCGTTGGTAAAGTTCCGCAGCAAATCGTGCCTTGGGGAGCTTCCGCAGCCGTTAGTACACCAAGTTTAAGGTTCCGCGGGGTTCGCATATCCTAATACCTTTTCCACAACACATTTTCACAAGACAAAAAACAAAATTGAAAAATAATTATAGTTGTTTTTAGGAAAGTAAAAATGGAGATGTCTTCCATGAAGGTCAAGGTAAAATTCTATACCAGGATCAAGGAATTCACCGGCGAACCCCAGACGACCGTGGAGCTGAAAGAAAACAGCACTGTTCTCGACCTGATGAAAAAACTCTCGGAAAAATACGGAAAGCCCTTTGAAGAGTATGTTCTAGACCCCAAGCACGGGATAAAACCTTACATAAAGGTGATAGCCAAAACCGCTGAACCCGGCAAGGAGCTAAAGGACGGATCCAGCGTCTCAGTACTGCTAGACACTGACGCTTTTCTCAAGGGAAGAAAAGAGGTTGAAATTTATCCCATCATCGGCGGCGGAAGGTGACCACCTAACTTTTTTCTCTAAGCGTCAGTAATATCCTTTCCCCAGTAATGGGCAACTCCTTTATCCTTCTTCCCAGTGCGTCAGCCACAGCGTTGATCACCGCCGGAGGGACTGGGGCAAGCACCACCTCACCCACCCCTCGGGCGCCAAAAGGTCCCAAACCATCGTGGTTTTCAACGATTATCGACTTTATATCCGGAACATCAACGGCAGTAGCGATGATGTACTCAGCAAACGATTGTGCCTTAGCTATGCCCTTTTCAAACTTTACATCCTCAGTCAGAGCCCAGCCTATACCCATGGAAACTCCGCCCTCTATCTGTCCCTCGACTCTCATCGGGTTAATCGCCGTGCCAACATCAAACGCTGAAGCTATCTTTAATACCTCAACCTCACCGGTTTCCGTGTCTATTTCTACTATTGCTCCCGCGGTTCCATAGGTGAAATCTGGGAAAACCCTGCCTTGTCCGGTCTCGGGATCGGGTACCTCACCGAAAGGTGCATTGAATTGGGCCTCACAAAACAGCTCAATTCCTTCCTCAGCACAGGCCACCGCAACATCTCTAAGGCTGATGCCTTCCTTCCCTCCTTTCTTCATGACTTTCTCGTCCTCAATAACCAGTTCCGATTTGTTGACTCCTAAGATTTCGCTCGCCTTGGTAAGGATATTGTCCTTCACCTTCATCGCCGCCTTGTAGGTAGCATTGCCTGACATGTACAACTGCCTAGTGGCCGTCGTGGTTCCCGCTATCGGCGTCGCCGCAGTGTCTCCTGAAATTATTCTAATTTTTTTCAACGGAACTCCCAAAACCTCGCTGACTATTTGACAAAGTGACGCTTCCTGACCCGCGCCGACATCTTGAACCCCGCATTCAATGGTCACGCTTCCATCCAGCTCCAGACGAACCTTTGATCGGGAGGTGTCGTGCAGGAAAATCATCCTTCCATAGCTGCACATCCCTGAGGCTATTCCCATTCCGACGAGTTTCTTGGGACCCGATGGCTTGGGCTTTTTACCCAAAGCCTTTAAGACCCGGTCAGTCGTCTCATGCAGAGCAACCGTGTTCGGGATCTTCCAGCCGTTAGCCATCGTGTCGCCCTTCTTGAGATAATTCTTCTTCCTGAACTCCACGGGATCCATCCCCAGCTTCTTCGCCACCTCATCCATCTGCTGCTCATAGGCGACACAGGCTTGGCCCGCCCCAAATGTCCTGTAGGCCCCAGATGGTGGATGGTTCGTCAACACTGTGTAGGTGTCCACCTTCACGTTGGGCACATTATAGGGACCCACCGCGTTAACTGTGGAATAAAGCAGAACCCACGGGCTCAGTGTCATATACGCACCAGCATCTGATATCAACTCGGCTTCGACGGCGACTATCCGCCCGTCCTTCTTAACTCCGGTCTTATACTTGAACTTGTAGGGGTGTCTCTTGGAACGGAAGGACAAGGATTCTTCTCTAGTCTGAACTATTTTCACCGGTCTTCCCGTCCTCCAAGCCAGCAGGGCCAAATAATATTCCACAGTGATGTCTTCTTTGCCACCAAACCCGCCACCTATCTTAGGCGTGATCACCCTGACCCTGCTCTCAGGAATTCCCAAAACATGCGCTATTTCACGGTAGTGCTCGATGACCTGCGTTGATACTCTGATGGTGAGGGAGCCATCATCCTCAATCCAAGCCACGCCCGCCTCCGGCTCCAAGTAGGCGTGATCGATAAACTGCGACATATATTCATTCTCGACGACGACATCGGCCTCCTCAAAGCCCTTGGTAACATCCCCCCTTCTGATCTTAAACCTAGCAATCACGTTGCTTTTTCCGTCCTCAACCTTCGGCGCCTTCGGGTCCATGGCCTCGACTGGGTCGAAAACACCTTTCAATTCCTCGTACTCCACCTCTATCAGGTCAATGGCTCTCTCAGCTATCTCCTCGGTCTCAGCTGCTACTAAGGCTACAGGTTCGCCGTAGTATCTAACCTTGCCCTCGGCCAACACCCTGAAGATCCCCTCAAACCCACCAACTGCTCTGGTCTGGCCAAAACGAGTAACAATAACGTTGTTGGGAACGTCCTTATGAGTCAACACGCAATGGACGCCGTCAAGTTTCTCTGCCTTGCTGGTGTCGATGCGTCTGATTCTGGCGTGGGGGTACTTCGCCCTTAATATCTTGCCGTAGAGCATGCCGGGCAGGGCAAAATCATCCGCATACTTCGTCTGCCCGGTGACTTTCTCCACGGCATCATGGCTCGGCAGACGCTTGCCTATTACCTTAAATTCCTTAATCATCTCCATCATCTCGCCTCCCTCATCTTTTTAGCAGCGGCTTCAATCGCATCCACTATCTTCTGATATCCTGTGCATCGGCAGAGATTTCCTGAAATTGCCTCACGGATCTCCTCCCTAGTGGGGTTGGGATTTTTTTCTAGGAAAGCCTTTGCAGTGATCACCATTCCTGGGGTACAAAATCCGCACTGAATCGCGCCATATTTTACGAACGCCTCTTGGACCGGATGAAGTTTCTCCATGGTCCCCAAACCTTTCACGGTCGTTATTTCCTTGCCCTGTGCTTGCAAGGCCAACGTCAAACAAGAATTGACTGGTTCACCGTCCATCAGCACCGCACAAGTACCGCAATCGCCTTTTTCACAACCGGATTTTACCTCGGTGAAGCCCAAGCTCCTCAACAGCCGCAACAACGTCATGTTCGGATTGACTTCAACGCTGTATTTTTTCCCATTCACCTTAAACTCCAGAGGATACTTTTTCACAATCTATCCCTCCATCAGTTCCCGCAACGCCTTTTTAACGCAACCTTCAACTAAAAGCTGTCGATATTTTGCCGATCCCCTCACATCATCTATCGGCTTAGCCTCATTGGCAGCGATTTGGGCACATTTTTCCACTAATTCCTCGCTCAATTTATTACCGATCAAGATCTTCTGAGCCTCCTTAGTCAAGATCGGCGTGGGCGCAACCGATCCCAAGGCGATTTTAGCATCGATTACAACGCCCTTTTGAAACTTTAACAAAACGGCGCAATTGACAACGGAGATCGCATCGGCTTTTCTCAACCCAACCTTCACAAATTTTGCCTTGGTCCCGTCTTCAGGTGGCTTAATTCTGATTTCGGTTAAAATCTCATCATCTTTCAAAACCGTCTTTCCCGGACCGACAAAGAAGTCCTCCACGGGCACTACTCTTTCCCCGTCGAGGCTCTTTAAAACCAGCTGCGCGCCTAGGACCATCAGAGGTGTCGCTGTATCCGCGGCTGGTGAGGCATTACAGAGGTTACCACCAATAGTCGCCTTATTCCTGGTTAATGGGTTTCCCAACTTTTTGCATGCCTCCTGCAATATCCCAATTTTTACCTTGGAATCAATTATGCGGCTTATCTTGGTCGCAGCCCCGATCCTCACCTGTCCGCCTTGCTCCTTTATGTAATCTAGCTCTTTTATGCCACTGATATCGATAAGATGAACCGGCCTGATTACCTGTCCTCTCATCTTGGGAACAAGATCAGTGCCGCCGGCCAGAACATAGGCTCCTTTTCGCTCCTTCTTTTCTTTCAACGCCTCCTCCAACGACTTAGGCGCCGAATAATCAAAATCCGCTAAAATGACGCTTGTGGGTCTCATTTAGATCACATCTTACCAACTTTCTCCTCCTAATTTTTTACCGCTTCACACTTCACAGCCACTTTAATAAACTTTTCCCCAGTTTTAAAATCCTGAACCAGAAATCTGGCGCATCCAAATACTTAAAAACCCAATGACATTATTTCTCTGGGGCCGAAAATGTTTTCCAAGTTCTTCGAGCCCGAATCGGTGGCGATAGTCGGAGCCTCTTCTAAACCTTTAAAAGTTGGCCACGAGCTTCTCAAAAATATCATCGAAGGCGGTTTCTCTGGAAAAATCTACCCGGTTAACCCTGCAGCGGAGGAAATACTCGGCCTGAAATGCTATCCATCAGTCTTGGATATAAAAGAACAGGTTGATTTGGCCGTCGTGGTTGTGCCTGCGCAGGCTGTGCCGAATGCGGTTAAACAATGTGGTGAAAAAGGTACTAAATCAGTGGTTATTATCTCGGCCGGATTTAGCGAGATTGGCAACAGGAGCTTGGAAGAGGAAGTCGCTAAGGTAGCCAAACAGTATGGTGTAAGAATAATTGGACCAAACTGCACCGGCATCATAAACACCCATAAGAACCTCTATGCGACGATGGAATCTCGTGCAGGCAGGGGCGAGATAGCCTTCGTCACCCAGAGCGGGGCGCTGGGAGGGGCTGTACTGGCATGGGCAATAGAGAAAAGAATTGGACTCAGCAAGTTTGCCAGTTACGGCAACGGTTGTGATGTCGATGAATCTGATCTTTTAAACTACCTCGCCGACGACCCACAAACAAAAGTGATAACCCTTTACATAGAAGGTGTCAAAAACGGCAGAAAATTCTTTGAAGCCGCAAAAAACGTCACCAAGAAGAAACCCCTCATCGCGATTAAAGGAGGGCTATCCACGGCCGGCGCTAGAAGCGTCGCCTCTCACACCGGTTCCCTCGCCGGAAATGAAGCCGTCTATAGAACCGTTTTCAAGCAGGCTGGTGTTATTGAGTCGGATGGAATCGAAGAAATGTTTGATATGGCCCGGGCGCTGGCCTATCTTGAGCCAATGAAGGGAAACAAGGTAGCGATTCTAACTAACTCCGGGGGTCCGGCTGTCCTCGCGACCGACGCATTGGAAAAGCTTGGCTTGAAGGTTCCGGAACCAACTGAGAAAATTCTCAAGGAGCTGGAGTTTCTGCCGCCCATCTGTAGCCGTAAAAATCCATTCGACCTCACCGCGGAAGGATCACCAGAAAATTACGTTCGGGCCTTCCAAGCCATTTTCTCGGATGACTACTACGATGCCGGGCTAATCATAGATGTTCCCATCGCTTGGGACGCACGAGGCGCTACTGAAGCGGCAAGGCTGCTCTCGGAAGCCATAAAAAAGGTGGGCAAGCCAACGGTCACCTGCTGGATGTCGGGGCATCTAGTAAAAGATGCTGTCACAGTATTCGAGGAGAATAAAATCCCCAATTATGAGACGCCGAAGAGGGCCGCAAGGTCTTTATGGGCTTTATGGTCATTTAAAAAGGAGGTTAAAAGATGACCGTCATCGGTGAAGAAGGTACGGTAAAACTCCTGCTGGGAAATGAAGCCATCGCAAGAGGAGCCATTGAGGCCGGGGCCCACCTTGTCACCGGCTACCCTGGAACTCCATCTACCGAGGTAATCGAAACGCTGGCATCGGTTGCCAAAGATATCAATATGAAGGTTCAGTGGGCGGTGAATGAAAAGGTTGCCTTTGAAGTGGCTTCTGGCGTTGCTTGGACGGGACTCAGGGCCATGGCAACTATGAAAAATGCAGGATTAAATGTCGCTTCGGACTCGGTTCTTTCGATAGCCTACAGCGGTACTGAAGGCGGCCTGGTTTTATACGTGGCTGATGACCCGGCGACGCATGCTGGCATGGCGGAGCAGGACGATCGTTTATTCGCGAAGTTCGCCGCCCTGCCCATGCTGGAGCCATCTGACCCGCAAGAGGCAAAGGAGATGGTAGTTGAAGCGTTTGAAATATCAGAAAAAAACAAAGTGCCGGTAATGCTCCGGAGCACGACAAACACGGCCCACATGTTTGGAAACGTGGTTTTTGGACCTGTGAAAAAAA
>JAWCKT010000024.1:9465-12809 GCA_038851515.1 Hadarchaeum sp. (SeqCode) | reverse complement strand
CTGCTACCCGCGATCCACGTTTTCCACCCATAACCCCCAAAGAGCTCCAAGATATAGAAATCGAAGTCAGTGTTCTAACAAAACCGGAAACTTTGAAAGCTGAACACCCTAAGGAATACCCCAAACTAATAAAAATCGGAAGGGATGGCTTGATAGTGGAAGGAATGGGGTGTGCAGGTCTGTTGCTGCCCCAGGTCGCTGTCGAGTACGGATGGGATGCTGAAGAATTTCTCTCCAATACCTGTATCAAAGCGGGTTTGATGCCAGACTGCTGGCTCGAACGAGGTGTTCGCGTAAGCAAGTTCTCAGCTCAAGTCTTCTGTGAGAAAAAACCTGGCGGCGAGGTAACGGAGCGTCAACTACTATCACCTTAGTCTACGTGATTTCTGAACTCTATAAAGGTGAAAAATTCCGAAACCAGCAGGGAGCTAAAAATAGGCGCCGGGGAGGGGATTTGAACCCCTGCTCTCCGAAGGAGAACCAGATCTCGAGTTTCGCCCCTTGTGACTGGCGCCTTACCTGGCTTGGCTACCCCGGCACAAACGAGCCTTTCACTTCATCGGGTAAAATGTTTTCGCGAAGCCTAATTTACATAAAATCAGCTAAACTCATCTGCTTCCTCGCATCGCTTTCAAAAGTAGACCTAATATCACGCCGGGTCAGCTCCAGACGCTGTTTGGTGTACTCAGAAACTCCATAATCCTCAGCAATCCTCATAGCAATCTGCATATATTTTTCCACGCCTCCTCGAGTCACGGTTAGGACCAGCTTTCCACCACACTTCACACAGACTCCGCTGAGAGGGACTCTGCGATGAATCTGATTGCAGTTTATACACCTGAATTTTTGACTGGCAAAGGTCCTTATGTTGCCCTTCAGATCCGGGATAAAGTGATGCTCAATAAGCCTCTCCGCCACATCTTGGACATCAACTGCCCTGATCCTTCTGGCAAGGTTGAGTTGGTAATCGGTCTTTTCTTCCATCGTCTCCAAAGTCTTATACCTGCTCGAGCGGCCCCCTGCGGCTATATTGCTGGTATCAAAGGAAAAGTTCAATCCAGTGTACTGAGATTCTGTTCCTAGCCTGCGCTCAACAGTTTCCATCATCTTTGCGACCTCCACCGGGCTGGCATAACGTAACGTGGCCTCATAGAATTCCAGCGGGTACCTAGCCATCACATCCATATTATGGGCCTCCTTGTCAATTTCAGTGGGATCGATGCGAGTGCTGAGAATGAGCGGTGCGTCCATCGTCCCACCTCGCTTGGATGGCAAGAACCGCTTGCTAAAGTTGAGCAGCGCGTCAAGCAACAGCATTACGCAGTCCTCGTCGCCATCGCAGTCCCTTCGTTTGGCAGCATGGAAATATGGGTGCGCATACCCCACCGTGGCCTCGGTAAAACCGATTATCCGACCGACGACGCCCACGGATGTGTGCGGAGCCAGGCCTATCACCAGATGACCAACTAAGTCCGAAGGCTGATTGGCATTATAATAAGGTCTCAAACCGTAAAACTTCTGTAAAAGATCATCAACGAATTTTGAAGCCCGAAACAGATAATCGGCTCCTTCCTTCGACAAGAGGATATCCTGAACCTTTAACTCCACAAGTTGATCATCGCGTTCCAGCGGGTTTCCATCTTTATCCACTGTGTAGCCAAGTTCCCGCAGACGTTCAACCGGTGTGCCAATCTCGCGCGGCATGAAATGGGTGAGCGGCACATCAGTGGCATCAAATCTTATGGTACCATCTTTGAAGACCTCAACGCCATGCTTGGCGCGAAGAATGCCCTTTTCTATCGGCTCTGGAATCTTGAAATCACTCGTCATACCTATCACTCCTTTGACTAGTTCCGGAAGCTCCTCACCCAGCTTTTGTGCAGCGGAATCCAACATTGATTTAAGGTCTATTGTTTGTTTGATGAAGTACTCGGCGCGGGTCTTACAGGCCGGACAAACATCGCCTTGTACCACGCGTCTGCATTTGGAACAGCTTTTCACGTACTCGGCCAAGCCACCACATTTCTGACACCTCCTGGTGAAACCGATCTCGCCGCAGTTGGTACACCTTAGAGTTGCTAGCTCAACGGTGGTTTCACCCTCTTTTTGCGCAGCCTTTACCAGGTTCCGTGTCATGCCGCCGCGAAGACCTACCGGAAAAAGCATATGGACGGGTGGACTCATCCGCCTCGGATCTGCTTTTTCTGGCCTGCCCATCCGGGCTCCAATACGTGTCGGACCCTCTTCCCTGATGGTAAAACCGGCCAAAGCACAAATTATCTCCATAACGCTTTTGAACCGACTCTCCCGAAGCGTCCTATCAAATTTGTCCTTAGTCAAACGTTCCCCATCTAAAATTCCCAAAGACCGGCAAAGCGGTAGGGCGTGATCTTCTATGACCACTTGGTTGCCGATAACTTTGTGCGGAACTCCGATCTCTTCCAAAACCCGCTTTGGAACCAGATCCATGGGCAAGCATAATCGCCTGAGCTCACCATTCACAAAAGTTGGCTCGCCACGAAGAAGCCAAGCACAGAGCTCCTGAAGTTCCTCCACGCTTAGTTCCGAGTAAGAATAGGTATAAGCAGGATGAAGCGGCACACCTAAGTCTTCAGAGATCTTAATGGCTAGAGCTGCTGGTGGGCTGGGGTACGGCTTGGAAAGATATGGGGTTAAATCTTGGTCAAAGCTCTTGCTCCGCAACGCTCGCTCCACTTCCTGGGCCCACCACTCCTCACAGTAACCAGCGGGCATCAGTGGATGGTTGTTCTCCAGAAATTCTCCAAAGCCAATTAATATATCTCCCAAAAACAGTATTTCCTCAATCTGATGCCGCAGCTCCAACGCTTGCTCCAGTGTCTTTATCTGAACCACTGATCCGTCCTTGAGTTTTACTGTGGGACCCTTGATACTATCTACTGGAGTAACCGCTCCGCCTTTGCCCGGTCGTTCCGTTTTTAGCTGTGTTCCGGTAACTAAAAAATCGTCACAGATAGCCATGGTGGCGGGATGAATACCAACGGCAGCAATCCCAGTGTTCCTTGCCCTGCCATAACGAAGCCTGAAGCCGCCCTCGCGGCCCTTGTGTCCTTCAGTTCCTGGATGTGAAAAAACCGGTCTTCCTGCGATTACTTCCTCAAGATATTTGTCTCCTTTTGGAAAGGCCTGTCCCGTCTCCTCCTTCCTCGGAACCTTGGCGATAATATCCTGCAGCCAAGACCAACCGTCAATATTCAATTTATTAACATATTTCATTATTTTGGGAGCTTTTTGTAGGACTCCCTCCACCATGGCCAGCACGGCTCCGCCCCTAACCCAGTTGTGCTCAACCCTTTCGACATCTC
>JAWCKT010000024.1:0-9455 GCA_038851515.1 Hadarchaeum sp. (SeqCode) | reverse complement strand
GGTATGTTCTGCATCGCTAGCCGGACGTCCTCTGGCGGTGGTGTGTACTGCTCACGACCAACGGAAGTTCGATAAATTTCAACTTCCTCGACAAATCTCTCGATCTCGCGATCTGTCGCCTTATAAGGGCTGAGGTAAAGTCGGCGACGGACGAAGTCACCGGCAAGAACGGCAAGGGCTGCTGCGGTACCACCTGCGGCCCTTATCGGACTGGCAAAATAAAGCGCTAGGTACTGTGTCCCATCAAAGTTGTTCTTTATTTTTACATCTGTTATTCCTTCTATCGGGGCCACGACAACCCCCTCAGTTAAAACTGCCAGCGCTGTCCTAACGGCTTGCTTGGCCACCGTCTGCTCGTCAAACTTGCCAAACTTTCCATCGACTATCATCTCGGCGATCTTAAGTGCGACCTCTTCTCGAGGCATTTGCTTCTCCAGCTGTCTGATTACCTCAGCAACTCCTTCTGGCCCGACCAGCTTTTCCACCCTGCTAGCCAAATCACCCGCTCGAGGTATCTCCGGTTCCAGTTCAGGATCTTTTCCCTGAGCTCTTGCCTCGCCGGCTACCTTATACAACTCCTCCGTCTTTCGCTCCAGCTCCACGAAGTAATCCTCCATCGAACTTCCCGCTGAACTCACAGAACCACCTCCGCCAAACTGCCCAAAACACAATCCGGAGCATTTTTGGTTCCTTTTATTTTTCTGACATCCTCTTCGGTGGCAACGCCTGAGAGCACTAATATGGTAAACAAACCCATCCTCTTACCTGCCTTGATGTCGGTTTCAATCTGGTCGCCGATAATGGCGGTTTGTCTGGGTTCAGTCCTGAAACTCCTTAAAACGTACCGAATCATATATGGCGACGGCTTGCCAATCACCACGTCCGGCCTTCTTCCAGAGCTTCTTGCCAAAGCGGCTACAATCGCCCCAGCTCCAGGTAAAAAACCATGCTCAGTGGGGTAAACGCGATCTTGGTTGGTGGCTACAAACTCAGCTCCGGATAAAAGTGCCCGAAGACCATCTTTAATCTTTTCATAAGTCAGTGTTTGATCGATACCGACGACGAGGTAAGCTGCCTTTTCCGGAGGCACCAATCTCAGGTCGGCTCTGCTTATTTCTTCAACCAACCCTTTCCCACCAATCACGAAAACCTTGGCGTTGGAATCACGTCTTCTAATGTAATCAGCCGCAATTTGGCCAGATGTAATCACGTCCTTTTCACATACTGGTATTCCCATGCGCCTTAACTTTTGCACGTAATGGGAGCGAGAATTTTCGGAATTGTTTGTCAAAAAGACAACCTTTTTTCCTAAGCCACGAAGAAAAGCCACCGCTCTGGCCGCTCCCTCAATCGGCCTATTGCCGCGGTAGATAACACCATCCATGTCTAAAATCACTGTGGTTATCTTTTGAAGAATTTTTTCAAGCTCAGGCAAACTTTTTCACCACCGTCTCATGAGTCTGCAGATTTATTATTGGCACAATTCCTGGTGTTGGCCTAACCCCGAGCTGCCTCATGAAATTGGTCATACCTTGGAAAGTGCCAGAATTGATGACTGAAACATCACGATATCGATCGTAACCAAAGACATGAAGGTGGCCGCAGTGAAGAACATCCGGCACCTCATCAATTACGAGATAGTCCTTTTTTTCGGGCGATATAGCCGTGCGACCACCGTATATTGGAGCCAGATGCCTTTTTCTCAGGAGCTTTATCATCGGTGGGGTGGCCTCTTCGCGATTTAGTCCTGGAATGCTTGAAATGATATCGTCAAAGCTTCTGCCGTGGTAGACAAGAAACTCCACTCCGTGAAGCGAAAGTCGGGCGGGATTTCCAACCATGACGGAATTTAGATTATACAAACCGCTGGCGACATCCTTGTGAATTGCCGGTTGGGGCTCAGAAGGTCGAACGGCATCATGATTACCAGGTGATATTATGATGGTGATATAGTCAGGTATCTGGGCTAAAAGCTTGGCTGCAAAATCATACTGTTTAAAGATATCATTTATCAGAAGTTCTTCTTCTTGGCGCGGATAGACTCCTATCCCATCCACAATATCTCCAGCAATCACCAGGTACTTGACTGCGCCAGCCAGCTCCGCACTGGGATCATCTGATTCCCCCTGCAGCCATTTGACGAACTTCAAAAATATATCCTCAAAAAACTGCGTACTCCCAACGTGCAAGTCCGATAAAAGAGCGGCGCACAGTGGTTCCTCAGCTCGATGAGGCTCACGCCTTATTGGTATGTCTGGCCAGATAATGTCCTTCACGAAAAGTCTCTGCGACCTGCTATCGGCTTTCAAGGAAGCGATAACTCCAATTACCTCATCGGTGTTCACCTCAACAGCCTTTTTAACCAGTTCTTTGTTGCTGTTGAAGACAAATGCCGACACCGATCCGCTAAGGTCTTCGAGTTCCAACACGATATTCCCTGCCGAGGATTCCCGCTTTTCCCTCACCATACCCACCACTTTCACCAGCTGTTTGTCTAGGAGATTTCTCAGGCTGCTGATCGGCACGGCATCGTTCAAATCCAATCTCTTCTTCAAAATTGAACCGATGCGCTCGTACCTATCGCGAAAGAGTGCCACAAAATCAGAAAGCTCGCCCTCACTGTAGCTCTGCCCAGTAACATCTTTTGTAACTCTAACCTTAGGTTCGTACTCCGCGGCCAGAGGTTTGAACTTTAGGTATGAAAGCTCTGGCGCCCTCTTCTCAGCGATTTTAGTTTTCTCCACCATCTCAGTCTGCGGAGAAATCTGAGTAAGGACAACTTCTTCCGTTTTGCGTGTTTGCTTCTCAAGAACCTCAGATATAACTTCACCAGTTATCAAGAGCGGCCTGCTCTCCAGTTCCTTCAAAGCAGAGATTACTTGATCCAAGTTGGCATCTCTGCTGCTCCGCAACTTTTCCAGCGCCTCAGGAGTTAGCTGCATCTCTGCCTCTATAAACTTGCGCACTAGGGCGCCTTCATCCATGCATAATCACCTAAACCAGTGTAAGCTGACGCGACAATCTCAAAGTATCAATGCTCATAAGTTGTTCATCATGAATAGCTGCCATCGCCTGAGTTGGATGAATGTTCAACTTTATCTCCTTAGTCCTACCCTGTCGACCTTTGTTAACTATCTTGGCGCTTATGATACCCAACATATCTAGCTCCGAGATTAAATCGCCGACACGGCGCTGCGTCAGAACGTCCATACCGGCTTGGGCACATAGTTCCCGATAAACGCTATAAACCTCACCACTGATGATGGAGCTAGACATTCTCTCAGAAAGGAGCACTATGCTGTAAAGAACTAGTTTAGACTGGGTAGGTAATGTCCTTATGACCTCAACCATCTTATCCTGCTCTATCCGCTCATGAGCGCGTCTGACGTGTTCAACGGAAACCTTCTCGCTACCCTCCCTTTCCGCCAATTCCCCGGCAACCCTGAGAAGATCCAACGCCCTACGCGCATCACCGTGCTCCCTAGCCGCGTGCGCTGCGCAGAGAGAGATGACACCTTCCTGAATCGCTCCTTCAACAAAACTTATTCTGGCCCGCTTCTCCAAGATGTCCTTAAGTTGAACTGCATTATAAGGTGGGAAAACCAGCTCCTCTTCGCTGAGGCTGCTCCTCACCCTAGGATCGAGATAGTTCAAAAAGTTCAAATCATTGGAAATGCCGATGATGGAAACCTTTGAATTCCTCAGGTCAGAGTTCATCCGCGTCAGATGGTAAAGAACCTCATCGCCGCTCCTGAGCACCAGCTTGTCTATCTCGTCAAGAACTATTACACCCAGCTGCTTTTCACTGTCCATCGCTCGGAAAAAGCATTTGTAAACCTCATCGGTGGGCCAACCGGTCATGGGGACGCTATCGGGCAGTTCACCCAAATTTCCCTTAAGTCTCTCCAGAAATGTATTCGCCAGTGTGGCCAGAATTCTGTACTTTGTGTTCACCTCCTCACAGTTTATATACACCAACCTCGCTCTGAGTGGTGAACGATCGCTGACCTTCTCAAGCTCCCTAGTCACATATTTTACGCATGCGGTTTTTCCCGTACCTGTCTTGCCATAGATAAGTATGTTGGATGGGGTTTCACCACGCAAAGGAGCCGCAAGTATTCTAGCCAGCTGGTGTATCTGGCTATCCCGGTGCGGTAGTTCCTCCGGAGTGTAACTCGGCCTCAGGTACTCCCTGTTTTTGAATATCGGCCTTGTCTCCAACAACATACTGAACAGGCCTTCCCTCACCATTTTTACCCACCTCCTCTCTAAACTCGAATAACCTCCTCAGCCTCCTATTCCAATCATCGATAACCTCGGAAACTTCGTTGACCAGCAAACGCTCCTCAGGGGTCAACCCTGAAGGAACCTCGGGGGAAAAGGCAAGTCTAATTAACTTAGGTAACCTGGCATCAAGCAACAGGAAAACTTGCGAAATTATTTCATCGGCCTCCTTTTTCCTACCCTCTTGCAATAAAGAAAACACGCTGCTTGCGGCTGAAACATAAAAGTTATCTGAAAGCGGCAGCGGCTCTGATCCGCGTTCCTCGGCAAAAACGAGTTTTCTAATCTCAGCTGTTGTTATCGGCTGCAGAAAATCAACAAATTCGCTTTTTCTAAGTGCATTAGCATCCCAAAGCCAAAGTTCCGTTTCGTCACCCACTGCCAGCGGGCCCAGTTTTCGCCCAACCAGTTCAACCTCTGGAAGATCTCTAATGACTCGAACGCGCTGTTTCATTACTTCACCGCCCGACTGATCATTCCCTGTTTTGGCTCGTAGAGATGACCCCTCTTCTTCTCCTCAGAAATGACCCAGTCCACAAAACGCCTATCGATCTTCTCTGAATCCGCCATCTGGAATATCTGCTCCAAAGGCGCCGCTCCACCGTATTTCTCCTCGAGTTCTTCGATTATCTTCATCAGGCGCATGTGCTTCTCGCGCTGGGATCTGGGAATTCCCGTCATGATTAAATCAACGTCAACTTTGCCCCTTTCGATGTCAAACCCGGCGTCCCTCAACGATGTTTTTATGAGAGAAATCGCGCGGTTGGCGTCCTCAACGGTGACCCGATCGCTCAACCTCAATCTAGCATTAGCCTTGGCAAGGCGGATTATCGATTCGAGCTGTCTCACTGTTATCGGGAGCGGATCACCAGATTCTGCCGCTGATTTTCTCCACCCAACAAAAAAGTCCTCTATGACTTTCTGGGCCTCCTTATCATCCAACTTAGGTTCTATGTTTTTGCGCGCATAGATTATTATTTTGCGGAGAAATTCGGGATCAAATGGGGCCTTTAAAACCTTTCCTGGTGAGGTGTAGAGCTGCAAAACATGCTGGGCTATGGATCGGTCATACTCTGTACGGGGCTCATCTCTTAATATGAAAACAAGATCAAACCTGGAGAGAATAACGGGATCAATTGGAAGCTGTTTCAATGCTGGTTCTTCCTTACTGAACCGGCCCAGCTTTGGGTTCGCTGCTGCCAAAACTGCAGTACGGGTGTTTAACGTAGCGATTATCCCTGCTTTAGCAACGCTAATCGTTTGCTGCTCCATTGATTCCAAAATGGCGGATCTGTCCTCATCCCTCATCTTCTCAAATTCATCAATGCAAGCCAGACCCCCATCGGCAATCACGAGCGCACCGGCTTCCAAGGTCCAACCACCACTAATCTCATCACGAACGGCTGCGGCAGTTATTCCGGCGCCGGTGCTCTTCATGCCAGAAGTGTAGACTCCTCGTGGAGCGACGTTCGCCACCCACTTTAGAATCTGGCTTTTCGCTGTACCGGGATCACCAGTAAGCAAAATATGGGTGTCTCCGCGCAACCTAGTACCATCTGATAAAATAACAGGATTGCACCCGAACAGTTGTAAAGCAATGGCCTCCTTGATTGCCTCGTGCCCGTGAACCGCAGGAGCAATCGATTGAATTATATTGGTCCTCAGCCAGACATCCTGCTTGGCCAATTCCTTTATCTTGGCCTCGTCCTCCGGAGTGAGTTCAGTTTCCTCCACACCTTTTTGCATTATTTCTACATGGCTAACAAACAGTATCTTGCGAAACGTTGTCCGCCGCTCTTTCTGTTGCCTTTCTTGGAAAACTCGCAGCGCACCGGTTACCAGCACTCGGTTTCCCGGTAACGCTTTGTCGACAAAGTCATCCCTGATGATGCAATCGAGCCTGCGCGGTATCCTACCACCACGCAACCTCTCAGGAGGTTCCTGCAGCTGTATGCTCTGCCAATCCCGAAAAACTGTATTCTCGATTAACAGGTCAAATGGGCCCTTCTTCCCGCAATTGGGGTTCTCACAAAACAGCGGCTCTCTAAACATCTCACCCGACTGCGGTACCCGGTTTTCCTCGCCGCATCTTCGGCACTTAAAAACAGCTTCTTTTGCCTCAGGCTTCACTTCCCCCGCACGGGTAACCACACCTTCAACTTGGATAAACTTGCTAACGTGCTCGGCGCGAATATTGCGAATTTCGATGATCTTGTCAGCGCCTTTCACTCGAAGCCTGAACCCGGGTATCTTGGTTATGTTTTCCAGTATTTCGTCTGCGGAATCAAAAAATAAAACCGGTGCATCCAGCAGGTTCTCGGCAAGGACCTTATCAAAACCCAAAATTTTTTCGAACTCTACTACTAGGGATTTGTTGCCGGCGGCCGTTATCTTCCGCAAATCTTTTTGTATCTCCTTGCTGTGCAGAAAATCTTCGAGCTTCTCCTTTAAGTTAGTTTCCAACATGATCACCTCAAGCACAGCGAAAAACTACATAATTAGATTTGTATTTAGCCAATGTGGTGAAAATTTTACACATAATCTTTAAAATTGATGAAAAAAATATACGCCATTTACTAATTTTAAGTGTAATTTTTTTCACAATCGGGATTAATATAACTTCCAATAGATTTAGGCTTTTTTTGGCTCCTTTGTTGAATAGGAGCATGGCAACACCTGATAAAAAGGTCCAGCTGTTTTTTTATGGGAATTAACAGAGAGGGGTCGCCGAAAGTAATCCAATTTTTATTTTTTGGAATTTTATAGGTCTATTTGAAAAACAGCCTTTGTAACCTAGATTTACGCCAAAACTACTTATTCCTCTCCTCTGCTGGAGTGGAAACACAAGAAAAGAGTCGAAAATAATGTGGGTGGGAAAAGAAGGACGATATTGTTAAAAATTTAAAATCAAAAACAGAGCTACTATCTTATTTTTATATATTCATAAGCTTCAGTCGCTGACTCAAAACAATAATGCACTTTCTGAAACTCCCTTCTAAATTCGGCTACTTCTCTTGCCACTTCTTGCGGGTCTTCATTATCGATGACTATTCTCCTAATAAACTCAGCTATTTGCTTCATTTCGCCCTCTTTCATTCCCAGTCTAGTGACCTCAGAAGTGCCAAGCCTGATGCCGCCCGGATTCTTATAGTGGCGCCCTTCTCTTGGGTCCCAAGGCAGCAGGTTCCTGTTCAGAATTATGTTAGCGCTCTCAAGTTTTTTCTCCAGAGTGCCGCCGTCACCATACTTTGTAACATCAACAACCAAGATGTGGGACTGCGTGAACCCAAGCTCCGGACACAGGACTGCCAGACCCTGATCATACAGCGCCTTCCCCAAGGCCTTTGCGTTTCTTACTATCTGCGCCATGTACTCTCTTCCAAACTCAAGCATCTCGGCCAAGGCGACAGCTAAAGCCGCAACTGAGTGCAGGTGATGGTTGCTGACAATTCCTGGAAAAACTGCTTTATTTATTGATTCCGCCAGCTCTTTAGTGCACAGAATCATACCGTGTTGAGGTCCGGGGAGCGTCTTGTGAGTGCTGCAGGTCATGACCTCGGCGCCTTCGCGGAGGGGATCCTGAAACTGACCACCAGCTATCAGTCCGGCCACATGCGCCGCGTCGTACATGACATGCGCGCCACACTCTTTGGCGACCTTGCTCAGCTCCTCAACCGGGTGAGGGAAAAGAAAAACACTACCACCAAAAGTAACCAGTTTCGGTTTCACCTCAACTATCTTCTTTGCGGCAGCTTCAACATCTATATTCATCCGCTTTTCATCTAGCGGCAAATATTCGATTTCCAAACCGTGAACCGCACCCGCGGTGCCGCCAAACTTTTTCTTTGCCATACTGATGTGTCCACCAGACGCAACGGAAAGACACATCATCGTATCACCTGGATCAGTCAATGCTGTAAAGGCTGCGAGATTAGCAGTAAGTCCCGAAACGGGTTGAACATTGGCGTGCTCGGCCTTGAAAAGTTCTCGGGCTAGTTCCATGGCAATAACTTCAACCTGATCAATATAGACGCAACCAGCGTAAACTCGTTCCCCAGGCCAGCCTTCTGCGTAGCGGTGCTGAAAATCGCAAATCAATGCCTCCCTAACGGCCGGGCTTGTGATATTTTCGCTAGCTATCAATGGTATGGATGACTTGAACCACGCATGATGCTTTTGCAGCAATTCTAAGGTGCGGTCATACGCTTCCTTGGGGTTCATCCATCCACCTCAACTGAAATTAAAGTTTTCCGCATATATTCTTAACTACATTTTAATAATGCGTCTCATGGCGACTAAGCTCTAACAAATCTGCCCTTTGGCCCGTCCAAGACCTCTCCCCGCTCAGCAACTATTTCGCCACGAAGAATGGTATAAACTGGAATCCCTTGAACTCTGAAGCCCTCAAAAGGTGTGATCTTTTGCTTGCTGTGGAGTTCTTCCGCTTTTATAATTTTTTCCGCCCCCATATCGACTATCGTGAAGTCAGCGTCGGAGCCCACCATGATGGCACCCTTTTTAGGATAAAGGCCGAAAATCCTCGCTGGGTTTTCTGCACCCAGTTCCACGAGCCGGCCGAGCTTAATCAGACCTTTGTTGACCAAGGTGAGCATCACCGGAACCATTGTCTCGACACCGATACAGCCTGAAGAGGCCTCCCATATACTCTCTTTAGTTTTTTCCTCAACCGAATGTGGGGCATGGTCTGATCCGATGGTATCAATGGTTCCATCATTAACGGCTTCGATTAGCCTTTGAACTAAGGCTTTGTTTCTTACTGGTGGATTTATTTTCAGAACCGAGCCCTTAACTCGCATGTCCTCCTCGCTGAAGACCAAGTACTGCGGACAGGTTTCGGCCGTTATTTTCGCTCCAGCAGCCTTAGCCTTTTTTATTAAGTCCGTGCCGCAACTGGTGTGGACTAAATGGACTTTGTTTCCAGCTTGGGCGGCGAACAAGGTCAGCAATTGAATTCCTTCCTCCTCAGCTATGGGTGGTCTTGCCCAGCAATGCGCTATTGGTTCCTTGGTTGTTGTCTTCAGCTTTTCCATGTAATATTGGGTTATGTTCTTATCCTCCGCATGAACCGAAACGGGAAGGCCGATCTTGGCCAGCTCTTTAAAGGACTCGAAAATTAGACCATTGCTTGGCCTTGGGACACCGCCGGTAAC